>CAMHDB010000108.1 GCA_946183715.1 uncultured Oscillibacter sp. | reverse complement strand
GCGCTGGCTCTACAATCAGCAGTTCGGGCTTCTCAACAACATCTTCCATGTCAAGGTGGGCTGGATTAATGACCCCAAAATCGCGTGGGTGTCCATTGGCATTATCGGCGTGTGGTCGATTATCGGCTACAACATGGTGCTGTTCATCTCCGGCTTGCAGGAAATCCCCCACGACTACTACGAGGCCGCCGACATCGACGGCGCGACCGGTATCCGGCAGTTCTTCTACATCACGATTCCCCTGCTCAGCCCCACCACCTTCTTTATCGTACAGACTCGCTTAATCGGCGCGCTGACGGTGTTCGACCTCATGTTCATGGTCATGGACAAGACCAATCAGGCCTTGAAACAGGTGCAGTCCGTGGTCTACCTGTTCTACCAGTACGCGTTTACCAACGGCAACCGCGGCTATGGCGCGACCCTCGTCATGGTGCTTCTGGTCTTCATCCTGATTCTGACGTTCATCATGCAGAGGGCCGAAAAGAAACTCGTGTTCTACAATTAAAGGAAGGGGGACTGTGCAATGGAAAGCGCGCGCGCAAGAGACCGTTTGAATACCATTATCATGTACGTCATTCTGACGGTTATGGCCTTTATCATGCTTGTACCGTTCGCGTGGATGGTGCTGACGGCGGTCAAGACCAATCAGGAGGCCATTTCCGTCGACCCGTTCTACATCTTCCCCGCCAGCGGCTGGCACTGGAACAACTTCGCCACCGTCTGGACTTCCTACAACTTCCTCATTCTCTACAAGAATACCCTCCTGATGATTTTCTTCCGCGTCGTGTGCGCCTGCCTCACGGCGACCATGGCCGGGTACGCGTTCGGGCGGCTCAAATTCCCCGGCAAGACGCTCATGTTCTCGCTGGTGCTCATACAAATGATGGTGCCCGGACAGATTTTCATCATTCCGCAATACCTGATGGTCTCCAAAATGGGCATGCTCAACACGACATTCGGCCTAGTCTTTCCGGGTATCGTGACGGCGTTCGGGACGTACCTGTTGAAGACGGGCTATCAGGGACTGCCGCGTGACCTCGAAGAGGCCGCCAGTATCGACGGGTGCAACATCGGACAGCAATTCCTGCTGATTATGATGCCGCTGACCCGTTCGTCGATGGTCTCGCTGGGAATCTTTACCGCCGTGTTCGCGTTCAAGGACCTCATGTGGCCCATGATTGTCAACACCAACGCCCTGACGACCACGCTTTCGGCGGCGCTCTCGAAGATGGTCGGACAGTATTCCAGCGACTACCCCGCCATGATGGCCGCCGCCACCCTCGCCGTACTCCCTATGGTGGTCATCTACGTCATTTTCCAGAAGCAGTTCGTGGAAGGTATCGCCACTTCCGGCGGCAAACTCTAAGCCTCGTGTCCGGCCCGAGCGGGCCGGATACTTTTTTGAAAAAATTTCATTTTGGGTCTTTACAAACCCGAAAGACTGTGCTATAATCGCTCACGTTGAACAGGAAAGGCAAGTGCTTTCCGGACAGCAACAAAATTCGGGCGGTTAGCTCAGTTGGGAGAGCGCTGCGTTCGCATCGCAGAGGTCGAGGGTTCGAATCCCTTACTGTCCACCACCTTACGCGCCGAAAATCTGACGTGTAGCCGGAGACTTTGAATTTTACGATTCAAAGTCTCCGTTTTTATGTCCGCAAGCCAAAACAGGGGCTTTCAGAGAACAGCGGCACGAATCGGACAAAACGACCGGAGAGACTTTTCCGTCCCTCCGGTCGTTTTACGGGAGTGTCGCGGCTTACTGAATGCCGAGCACCTTGTAATCCTGCGCCTCGACGGCCTGTTTGAGCGCGGCGTCGTCGACGGGCGCGGAGAGCGTGACGACCGCCGTACCGCTGTCGTGACTGACCGCCGCCTGTTCGACTTCCGGGAGCGCCTCCAGCGCCTTTTTGACCCGTGCCTCGCAGTGCTCGCACATCATGCCTTCGATATTCATTGTCTTTTGCATAGCGGATTCCTCCTGTATGGTTTCCGGCGCGCCGGACTGTTTGCGCGTAAGGGGCTTGTGGGGGCGGAACAGGTTCAGGCGGAGCGCGTTCGAGACTACGCAGAAACTGCTCAAACTCATGGCCGCCGCGCCGAACATCGGGTGCAGTGTCAGGCCGAACGGGACGAGCGCCCCGGCGGCCAACGGGATACCAATCGCGTTATAGAAGAACGCCCAGAACAAATTTTCGTGGATATTGCGCAACGTGGCGCGGCTGAGGCGAATGGCGGCGGGGACATCTAGGAGACTGTTCTTCATCAGCACCACGTCGGCGGCGTCAATGGCGACATCCGTCCCGGCCCCGATTGCGATTCCGGTATCGGCGCGGGTGAGGGCGGGGGCGTCGTTGATTCCGTCGCCGACCATCGCGACGCGTCCCCGGGATTGCAAACGCCGTATGACCTGTTCCTTGCCGTCGGGCAGAACCCCGGCTATCACTTCATCGACCCCGGCCTGACGGCCTATGGCGTCGGCGGTACGCTGGTTGTCTCCGGTGAGCATGACGACGCGGAGGCCCATAGCCTGTAATTCCCGGACGGCCCGCGGACTGTCGGCCTTGAGCACGTCGGCCACGGCAATGACGCCCAGCCCGCGCCCGTCACGACTGAAGTATAACGGCGTCTTGCCCTCCGCAGACAGCGCCCCCGCGCGCGCGTCCGTGACTGCCACGAAATCGGCGTTGCCGCCGCGCAACTCCGCGCCGTCCAACGTGGCGGTGAGGCCCTTCCCCGGGACGGCCCGGAAATCCGATACCTCCGGAATGTCCAGATTCCGCGCCCGCGCCGCTTCCAGTACGGCTTTCGACAACGGGTGTTCGCTGTGCTGTTCGAGGGCGGCGGCGAGGCGTAACAATTCGGTTTCGCCCACGCCGTCCGACGGCAGAATGTCGGTCACGCGCGGCGCGCCTTCGGTGATAGTCCCTGTTTTATCCAGCGCGACGACCTCCACGCGCCCCGCCGATTCCAGCGCGGCGGCGGTCTTGAACAGAATCCCGTTCTTCGCGCCGACGCCGTTGCCGACCATAATCGCGACGGGCGTCGCGAGGCCCAGCGCGCACGGACAGCTAATCACCAGTACGGAGATACCGCGCGCCAGCGCGAATCCGGCGTCGCGGCCCAGCGCGAGCCATACGAACGTCGTCACGAGGGCGATGGCAATCACGGCGGGCACGAAAATTCCGGAAATCCTGTCGGCGATACGCGCCACAGGGGCCTTTGTCGCGGCGGCGTCCGATACCATCCGGACAATTTGCGACAGCGTCGTATTCTCCCCGACGCGCGTGGCGCGGCATTTGAGGAACCCGGAGCGGTTGACGGTCGCGGCGGATACGGCGTCGCCGGGGGCCTTGTCGACGGGGACGCTCTCGCCCGTCAGCGCGGCCTCGTCGACGGCCCCGCCGCCTTCGACAACCACGCCGTCCACGGGGATATGCTGTCCCGGGCGGACGGTGAAAATGTCCCCGGTCTGTACCTGCTCTATCGGGACTTCGGTTTCCGCGCCGTCGCGGACGACGAACGCCGTCTGCGGGGCCAGTTTCATCAGACTTTTCAGGGCGTCCGTTGTACGGCCCTTCGAGCGCGCTTCCAGCGTCTTTCCGATGGTAATCAGCGTGAGAATCATGGCGGCGGATTCAAAGTAAAACTCCGTCATCCACTGTTCGACCGCCGCCGTGTCGCCGCGAACCTGCGCGGAAGTCATGGCGAACAGCGCGAACGTACTGTAGACGAACGCCGCGCCGGAACCCATCGCGACGAGGGTGTCCATATTCGGCGCGCCGTGCGACAGGCTGCGGAACCCGCTGACGAAAAATTTCTGGTTAATCACCATCACAATGACGGCCAACAGCAGTTCGGTCAGGCCCATTGCGACGTGATTGCCGTCGTAGAACGCCGGGAGCGGCCAGCCCCACATCATGTGTCCCATAGACATATACATCAGCGCGCACAGGAACCCCAGCGACCAGACAAGCCGCCGTATCAATTGCGGGGTCTCCTTGTCCTCCAAGGCGGCCTCGTCGCCCGACGCCGCCGCGGATTTCGCCGCGCCCTTGCGCGACGCGCCGTAGCCCGCCTTTTCGACGGCCTCGATAATCGCCTCCGGGGACGCGTCGCCCTCTACGCCCATTGCGTTTGTCAGCAGGCTGACCGAGACGCTTGTCACCCCCGGCACGCACGAGACCGCCTTCTCGACGCGCGCACTGCACGCCGCGCAGCTCATCCCCGTTACGTTGTACTGTTCCATCTTCACCACTCTTTACAGTTTCTTCATACGCCCAGCGGCGGCGTTCAACATCAGTTTTTTGACGCCGGGGCCGTCGAACCGGATTTCTACCAAGGCGTCGCGCGCCATTGTCTGCACGTTCAGCACGATACCCTTCCCGAACGCCGTATGCTCTACGAGGTCTCCGGCCTGTACACGGAACACAGTCTCCCCAGACGCGGGCGGCGGCGTCGGTTTCGGCTTTTCGGTCGTGTACGCGCCCCATGCGTAGGAAATTCGCGCCCCGGTACCGGATTGGCGCTTGCCCTCCCAGCGCGACACTTCCTCCGGGATTTCCTCCAGAAAGCGCGACGCCCGATTCGAGCGCGTTTCGCCGTAGAGCATTCTTTGCCGCGCGTTCGTCAATACTAACCGTTCTTTGGCGCGGGTCATGGCCACGTAGCACAGCCGCCGCTCCTCTTCCATACCCTTTTCGTCATAGAGCGCGTTGTTGTTTGGGAAAATGCCCTCCTCCATGCCCACGACGTACACAACCGGAAATTCCAGTCCCTTCGCGGCGTGAATCGTCATCAGCGTGACGGAGTTGTTGCCGAACTCCGCCGAGTCCAAATCGGTGTACAGCGCGGTCTCGTTCAGGAAACCGGATAACGTCGCGTCCTCCGGCACACGCTCCATGTAGGCGGTAATGCTCGATTTCAACTCTTTCACGTTGTCCAGCCGCCCCAGACTTTCCTCGTCGGCCTTGTCTTCCAGCATTTTCACGTAGCCGCTTTTTTCACACAGCAGGTCGTAGAACTCGTCCAGCGACAGTTCGCGGCTTTTCTCGCGGAGTTCGTCCAGCAGGTCGGCGAATTTCAACAGCTTCCCCTTGACGGATTTCAATTCAGCGAACAAGTCCGCGTTGCGGAATATCTCGTAGAGCGACAGCCCCTGACTTTCCGCCAGTGCCGCGATTTTCGCCAGCGTAGTTTGTCCGATTCCGCGCGGCGGGTTGTTCACGATACGCCGGAAACGCAAATCGTCCAGACGGTTGTTGACTACGCACAAGTACGCGAGCATATCCTTAATTTCGGCGCGGTCGAAGAACTTTACGCCGCCAATCACCCGGTAGGGAATGCCGTTGCCCTTGATGACGTATTCCAGCGCGTTCGACTGCGCGTTCATGCGGTAGAGGATGGCGCTGTCCCGGAAGGCCCGCCCCGCGCTCAGAATGTCGTTTACGACGAACACCGCCTCCGCGTTTTCGCTTTCGACGGTCTTGATTTGTACTTTCTCTCCGGGGGCGTTCTCCGTCCAGAGGGTTTTCCCCTTCCGTCCGACATTGTTCTCAATGACGGCGTTGGCGGCGTCGAGGATATGCTGTGTGGAACGGTAATTCTGCTCCAGACGGATAACACGGGGGTTGTAGTCTTTGTAACGCTTCTCAAAGCCGAGAATGTTGTCGATATCGGCCCCCCGGAAGCTGTAGATTGACTGGTCGTCGTCGCCGACGACGCACAGATTATTATGCCCGCCCGACAAAAGGGAAATCAACAATTCCTGTATGTGGTTGGTGTCCTGATACTCGTCGACGAGGACGTAGCGGAACTGGTTCTGATAGTGCGCTAAGACTTCCGGCTCCTGTTCCAAGAGCTTGACAGTATAAAAGAGAAGGTCGTCGAAGTCGAGGGCGTTGGCGGCGCGGAGGCGCTTCTGGTATTCGGCGTAGATTTTGGCGATACGGTTCTTGCGCCAGTCGCGCTCCAAGGCGTACTCTTTCGCGTACTCGTCGGGGCCAATGTACAGGTCTTTTGCGCGCCCGATTTCGGAGAGTACGCTTCTTGCCGCGAAGGATTTCGCGTCGAGGTTGAGGTCTTTGGCGATTTGCTTCAAAACGCGCTGGGAATCGTCGTTGTCGTAGATAGTAAACGTGCGCTCAAAGCCGAGGTACTCGATATAGCGCCGTAGGATACGCACGCAGGCCGAGTGGAACGTAGACGCCCAGACATCGTGCGCGACTGTCCCGAGACGCGCGGCGAGGCGGTCTTTGAGTTCCCCGGCGGCCTTGTTCGTGAACGTGATGGCGAGAATCTCCCACGGGCGCGGCGGGTCTACGGCGCACAGCCGCCGCGCGCGCCGGAACTCCTCCTCACTGGGCGCGTCCGGGAAGCGTTCCAGAAAGTCCAAATCGTCCTCCGTGGCCCACTCCGGGACAAATTCGGCGTCGCTCCCGCTCCCGTAGGTCAGCAGATTGTAGATTCTCTGTATTAAGACGGTCGTTTTCCCGC
>CAMHDB010000107.1 GCA_946183715.1 uncultured Oscillibacter sp. | reverse complement strand
GCTGGTACTGCTGGGCTTCGTCTTCTTCTCGCTGAGCTACATCCACATGCGCCGGGAGCAGACCGACGAACTCGAAAAGCGCGCCGAATCTATGGCCAAACAGTGCGTCAGCTACACCATACGCAACCCCGTGGACGGGCACCACCTCCCGTTCCGGCAACTGAAGAACAACCCCTACTTCTTCAATCTCGCCGATTTCGCCGCCGACATCAGCGGCGTACAGTTCATCCTCTACGACGCGCGCCAGAACCGCGTCTACGCCACCGGGACGGGCATTGCCGCGTACACCGACACCGACTGGGGCTTTCTCGACGAGTTCGCCGGGCGCGTCTCCCCCGGGCACCCCGTCCGGGAGTTCCGCGGCAGCGCCGATATCGGACGCCTTATCGCGGGCGTCGCCGCCGTTGACCCGCAGAATCATGAGATGGTCGGCATTGTCTTCGCCACGTCCACGGCCTCCCGCCTCGACCGCCTCTGGAATACGTTTATTTTCCTGTACTTCGTCACCTCCGCCGCAATCATGCTGATTTCCTTTCTCGCGGTCTCGGTCACGGCCTCGCAGATGGTTCTTCCGCTCAAAGAAATGGTACAGGCCACCCGGCAGTACGCCCTCGGCGACTTCGACACCCGTATGAAGGACTGCGACCCAACGGACGAAATCGGGGAGCTGTCCGCGTCGTTCAACCAAATGGCCGACATCCTGCAACGGCAGGAGGCTCAGCGCCGGGAATTTCTCTCGAACCTCTCGCACGACCTCAAAACCCCCCTGACCACGATTGCCGGGTATACCGACGGCATTCTGGACGGGACGGTTCCGGCGGCCAACGAGAGGAAATATCTGGAAATCATCGCGGAGGAGAGCCGCCGACTTAGTCGAATGGTGCGGCGTATGCTCGACGTGAACCAGTTCCAGACGGTCGACCCGTTGCGCGGCGGGCGGACGTTCGACCTGTGCGAAAGTATGCGGCGGGTGCTCATTTCCATGGAAAAGAAAATCACCGACCGCCGCCTCGACGTGGAAGCCGACATTCCCGATACGCCCATCTTCGTACTCGGCGATATGGACATGATTATACAGGTACTCTACAACCTGCTGGAAAACGCCGCGAAATTCGCGTGGCCGGAATCCGTCCTCTACTTCGGCGTGCATACCCACGAAAACAAGGCGGTGGTGAAAGTCCGCAACGCCGGGGAGACCATCCCGCCGGAGGAGTTGCCGTTGCTCTTTGAACGGTTTCACAAAACCGACAAGTCCCGGGGAGAGGACCGCGACGGCGTAGGGCTCGGGCTGTACATCGTCAAGACGATTCTCAAGCGCCATAAGGAGGAAATTTACGTTGTAAGCCGTAACGGCGTGACGGAATTTTCGTTTTCATTACGTATCATGTAACGGCGGGGCGCGTGGGCGTTTCGCCAGTTCTGGAAAGCAAGCGGAGAGGAAACGCATGGAAGATTTTGCAAACGTACCCTTGCCGGGAGAGGAGACGCCCGCCGTCGCGCCGGAGACCGTACACGTTATCACGGACACGCAAGCCCCGGAGACCGCGCCTGTCGTCGCGGAAGCACAAGCCCCGGAGATTACGCCCTCTGTCACGGAAACACAAGCCCCGGAGACTGCGCCTGTCGTCGCGGAAGCACAAGCCCCGGAGACCGCGCCTGTCGTCGCGGAAGCACAAGCCCCGGAGATTACGCCCTCTGTCACGGACACGCAAGCCCCGGAGACTGCGCCTGTCGTCGCGGAAACACAAGCCCCGGAGACCGCGCCCGTCGTCGCGAATACAGAACCCCCGGGCGATACGCCCAAAACACAGCCTTCCCGGAAGGCGCGACACAAGCGGAAACGGCCCCGGAATTACTGGTTTATCGGCTTCCTGTGCGGTGTGGCTCTGGCGGGCGCGCTCGCCTTCGCCGGCAGAATGTGGGAACAGCGCCATACTGCCACCGTAGACGACCGATTTTTCTGGAATTTCCCCGAACCCCGCAACGAAACCACCCGCGAAAATCTCGAAATCCAAATCCCCACTTGGCCCATCGGGCAGGGCCCCGCCTTTACGCTCCTCCGCGAACACGGCGACGCGCAGTCCGCGCAGGACGTTTACCGGAATGTCAACCCGTCCGTGGTGACGGTGATTGTCGGGCTTGACGAGGCCACGGCGGCAGTCGGGACGGGCGTCATTTTCTCGCCGGACGGCTATTTCGTCACGAATTACCACGTAGTGCAGGGCGGCACGGAGTGCCGCGCCATGCTCGACAGCGGCCACAGCTACGAGGCCTTCTACGTCGCCGGGGACGAGCAGAACGACCTCGCCGTGCTCAAAATGGACTGTTCCGACCCGCTCCCCGCCGCCGCTTTCGGCGACTCCGAACTGCTGACCGTCGGCGACGACGTGTACGCAATCGGCAACCCGCTGGGAATCGAGTTTCGCGGGACGCTGACAAACGGCATTATCTCCGCCATCGACCGCGACGTACTGGTAGACGGGCGCACGATGAACTTGATTCAGACCAACGCCGCGCTCAACTCGGGCAACTCGGGCGGGCCGCTTATCAACCAGTACGGGCAGGTCGTCGGCATTAACGTCGTCAAGATGAGTTCGCGCCGCTCCACGGTGGAGGGCCTCGGCTTCGCGATTCCGTCGGCGACTATGGAGCGCCTCGTAAACGATTTACTGACCTACGGCGAAAGTCAGCCCGAACCCATGATAGGCGTCTCGGTGGATTCCTTCGGCACCGAAGTCGAGCCGGATTTGTGGGGAATCGGCGTGCTGAAAGTCGAGCCGGATTCCCCCGCCGAACGCGCCGGAGTACAAGTCGGCGATTACGTCATCGCCGCCGATTCCGAAACGGTCTCCAGCAGTCGGGACTTGCTGCGTGTCCGCCGCCGCTACCATGTCGGCGACGACATGCCCCTGACGCTCTGGCGCGACGGCGAACGCGTGGAAGTCCTGATTTCCTTCACGGAGTAAGCGCCGTGTACCTCCGCCTGCTACGCCGTACCCGCAATGTACAGCGGACTGTAAAGTCTCTATGGCTGCCTTGCCTCCTCGAACAGGTCACGCTCCCCAACGGACACCTCGACGAATCCATGTTGCTCCGCCTGATTCCGTCGGGCTGGCTTCCCGCGAAACCGTCCGAAATCCTGTTGAGTATCGCGCACCCGCGGGGCAGTCAGGGCCTGAAGCAACTGACAACTTTCCGCCCGTGGGCGCGCCATTTCGACTGCTACGTTCTCGAACTCTGGCACGACGAACCGCATTAAATTGCCGCCGCTTCCGTGAAAACGGAGGCGGCGAAATTTTGCTTGACAAGTCCGGGTCGCTATGCTATGATTCTGATTTGCAAACGGTTCGCAAATTCATGACGGGAGGGACGCCGGGTGTCCAGATATGTAACCAGACAGAGAAAGGCCTTGCTGACGTGGCTCCGCGCGCGCCCCGACGAACTCTTTACCGCGCAGGAAATCGCGGAGGCCATGCGGGCGGAGAAAATCAGTCTGAGCGCGGTCTACCGGAATCTGTCCGACCTCGAAGCGGAGGGGCAGGTACGCCGTAGCGCGAGGGGCGGCGAGCGCGAGATACGCTACCAGTTTATGGCGGCGGAACGCTGTCAGGGGTGTTTACACTTATGCTGTACGCGTTGCGGGCGCACGTTCCACATGGACAGCGCCGGGGCCGCCGCGCTTTCGGAAGTCGTGGAAAGAAGCGAACACTTTACGTTGAACCGCGCCGAAACGGTACTTTACGGGCTGTGCGGGGTGTGCCGGGAGGGGGACACGATATGACCAGACAGCGTATCAGTGCGGCACTGTGTCTCTTGACGCTCTGCTGTGTACTGACGGCCTGCGGCGCGCCGGGAACGCCGCCTGACGCGCCGGAAAAGGCGAACATCGTCACGACGATTTTCCCGCTCTACGACTGGACGCGGCAAATTTTGGGCGACCGCGCCGACGACGTAGACTTGACCATGCTTCTTGACAACGGCGCTGACCTGCATAATTATCAGCCGACCGTAGAGGACATGGCGCGCCTCGCCAACTGCGATTTGTTCATCTATGTCGGCGGGGAGTCGGACGAATGGGTTGAGGACGCGCTGAAAGGGGTATCGAATCAGAACAGGCGGGTCTTGAACCTCATGGACGCGCTCGGCGGGGCGTTGCGGGAGGAAGAACTTCTCCCCGGCATGACGCCCGAAGAGGAAGACGAAGAAGAAACGGCGTATGACGAACACATCTGGCTGTCGTTGCGGAACGCCTCCACCTGTTGTCAGGAAATCGCGCGGGCTCTGGAGGCCATGGACATCGTCGCCCGGCAGGAATCGGGCATTGACGAATACTGTGCCGGATTAGCCGCGCTGGAGGCCCGTTACCGGGACGCCGTGGACGCCGCACCCCTGCACAGCATTCTGTTCGCCGACCGCTTCCCGTTCCGCTACCTCGCCGACGACTACGGTCTCGACGCCTGCGCGGCGTTTCAGGGCTGTTCCGCCGAGACGGAAGCGAGTTTCGAGACTATCGCGTTTCTGGCGGCGAAGCTGGACGAATTACAGCTCCCCGCCGTCCTGACGACCGAGAGCGCCGACGGCAGACTTGCGGAAACCGTCGTCCGCACGTCGGGGCGGCCCGGCACGCCGATACTGTCCATGAACTCCATGCAGTCCGTGACGGCGGCGGAGGCGTCGTCGGGGGCGGCGTACCTGTCGATAATGGAAAGCAATCTGGACGTTCTGCGGCGGGCGCTGGGCGGATAATTTATGGAGGTTCTATGGCGCAACTGTCCTGTGAAAAGCTGTCCCTCGGCTACGAGGGACACGAGATTGTCGGAGACCTGACATTTTCCGTCAACGCCGGGGATTACCTGTGCATTGTGGGCGAAAACGGCTCCGGGAAGTCCACGCTCATGAAAACGATACTGGGCCTCCGGGCCCCGATGGGCGGGGAAATCCGCGTCGGCGACGGCCTGCGCCGGAACGAAATCGGGTACCTGCCGCAACAGACCGCCGTACAGCGGGATTTCCCGGCGTCGGTGCGGGAAATCGTACTGTCCGGCTGTCAGGGGCGCGCCGGACTGCGCCCGTTCTACAGCCGCGACGAAAAAAAATTAGCCGCCGACAACATGGAGAAATTAGGCCTGACGGCGCTCTCCGGGCGCTGTTACCGCGACCTCTCCGGCGGACAGCAGCAGCGCGTGTTACTGGCCCGGGCCCTGTGCGCCACGCGCAAGCTCCTGTTGCTGGACGAGCCGGTTTCCGGACTTGACCCGAAAGTCACGGCGGAACTCTACCTCTTAATCGAACGCCTCAACGCCGACGACGGCATTACCGTCATCATGATTTCGCACGACGTTTCCGCCGCCCTGCGCTACGCGTCGCATATTCTGCATATCGGGCAACGGGTCTTTTTCGGAACCCGCGACGAATACCTCAAAAGCGCGAAAGGAGGCGCGGCGACGTGAACCAACTCTCTTTGTACCTGCGCTTCCCCTTCGTGCAGTACGCGCTGATTGTGGGGACGCTTATCGCGCTTTGTTCGTCGCTGTTAGGCGTCACGCTGGTGCTGAAACGCTTCTCTTTCATCGGCGACGGACTGTCCCATGTGGCGTTCGGGGCTATGGCGGCGGCGGGCGTCATGCGCCTGTCAGACAATATGGCGCTGGTTCTGCCCGTAACCGTACTCTGCGCCGTCCTGCTCCTGCGCGTCGGACAGAACGCCAAGATTCAGGGCGACGCCTCCATTGCCATGCTTTCCGTCGGGGCGCTGGCCCTCGGCTACCTGCTCATGAACTTGTTCCCGACTTCCTCCAATGTCTCCGGGGATGTCTGCTCGACGCTCTTCGGCTCCACGTCCATTCTGACCTTGAGCGCCCGCGACGTGTGGCTCTGCTCCGTCCTGTCCGTACTCTCCGTGGGCGCGTTCGTGTTCTTCTACCACAAGATTTTCGCCGTCACGTTCGACGAGGCTTTCGCCCGCGCCGCCGGAACCAATGCCGGACTGTACAATCTGCTTATCGCCGTCATGATTGCCGTCATTATCGCGCTGGCCATGAACCTCGTCGGCTCCCTGCTGATTTCGGCGTTAGTCGTATTCCCGGCGCTGTCGGCCATGCGGATTTTCCGGAGTTTCCGCGCCGTCACGATTTGTTCGGCCTGCCTGTCGGTGTGCTGTACGCTCGCGGGAATGCTGATTGCCATCGCCGCCGCGACGCCCGTCGGCGCGACGATTGTCGCCGCCGATATCGCCGCCTTCGCGGTATTCTCCGCCGTGGGCGCGTTGCGCGAAAGGAACTTTTTATGAAGAAATCTTGTTTTGCCGCACTCTGTCTGACAGCGCTTCTCGTCCTGCCGGGGTGTGCGGAAAGCGGCGCGGCGTCGCACCGCCAGAACACGCCCTCCGCCGTGCAGAGTGTACTTGACAGCGCGCTTGCCGCGTCCGCCGTCGGCGAAGCCGAAACTGAGACCGTGGACATCGTCGCGTCGAACGCCGTGACGCCGTTCGACGCCAGCCTTGCCTATAACCCCGAGGAAGGTGTCGAC
>CAMHDB010000106.1 GCA_946183715.1 uncultured Oscillibacter sp. | reverse complement strand
GTTCCCCGCCTTTCAGACACTTTTCGAGCAACGTCAAACACAATTGCGTCGTCGGATGTTCGCCCGTGCCGAAGGACAGTCCCGGGTCGAGTACCACCGCGACGCGCCCGCGCAATTCCGCCGCCTCCCATTTCGGCAGAATCAGCAGGCGGTTTCCGACTTCTATCGGCTTGTAGTAGTCCTTCCAGCCGTATTCCCAGTCGGAGTTTTGCGTGTGCTCCATGCTCATCAACAGCGGCCCGCAGTCGTCACGGGATTCTTTGAGGCGTTGCAGGGCAATCCGGGCCTCGGCGAGTTTGGCGTAGCCGTCCTCGTCCTCCGGAAGGTAGAACGTCACCCGGGAGCGCCCGCGCATGGATTCCTCCAGCGCTTCCTCCACGTAGTCCCACGCGGCGCGGTTCTGCTCTAAAAACTCGTGGAACTCCGTCTCGTCCTGCACGGAGATACTGTCGATTCCGATACCGGATAACAATTCGGTCACGGCGTCGAGGCCGTCGTGTGCGGTGTCGACGTGTACTGTCAGCCATTGCATTAGCGGGGCCTCCCGACAAACATCACGGTCAGCACGCCCGCGCCGGTGTGGCTTCCGATAACCGGGCCGACGTAGCTGATAAAGATTTGTTTCGTACCGAAGCGGCGGCGGATTTCCCCGGCGAGGAACTCGGCGTCGTCGGGGCAGTCGCCGTGCGTGACGAATACGGGGTCGTTGACGGGGTCGCGCGCGGTGGCGGCCATATGTTCCGCAAGCGACAGAATCGACGCCTTGCGGCCCCGGGCCTTTTCCACGTTGACGAGTTTCCCGGCGTCGTCGACGTGCAGAACGGGCTTGATGGCGAGCATGCCGCCGAACAGCGCCGTAGCCGCGCTGATACGCCCGCCGCGCTTGAGGTGTTGCAGGTCGTCGACGGTGAACCAGTGGCACATATACGGCACCATGTCGCGGGCGAAGGCGCAGACTTCCTCGAAGGATTTCCCGGCGTCGCGCTCCTTGGCGCAGAGGTAGACGAACAGTCCCTGTCCGCCCGACGCGGAGAGCGAATCAACGACTTCCACGCGCCGTTCGGGAAATTCTTCTTTCAGGTGCTGGGCGGCGATAGTGCCGGACTGGTACGTTGTGGACAATCCCGACGAAAAGGCCAAGTAGAGGATATCGCGCCCCCCGGCGAGTACGGGACGCATAGCGGCCTCGAAGTCGCCCACGCTGACGGCGGACGTGGTGGGCATTTCCCCGGCGCGCACGCGGTCGTAAAGCTCCTTGAAGCCGATTTCGCGCCCGTCGAGGTAGTTCCTGTAGGTCTCCCGTCCTATCCGAAGGCTGAGCGGAACGACTACTAACCGCAGTTCGTCGGCCAATGCGGCGTCCAAGTCGCAACTGCTGTCGGTCATCAGGCAAAAGTCTTTCATGGTTCGATTCTCTCCTTTCCGGCGCGTTCCGTCTCCGGGGACTTTTGCGCGCGTTTCCGTGCGGCGTCCTTCTCCTGCCGGAGAAGCGCGACGTAGCGACTGCTGGCGATTCCCGCCGCGTAGCTCAACAGCGCGAAATGTATGGCGGCGTCGGCGAGGCTGTCGGCGTCGCCGCGGCTGTCCATCTCGTCGGCGGTGATGTTGAGGGCCTTGTCCAGACTGGCGCAGAAGGCGGCGTAGCCGTCCTCGACGGTGTGCGGGCCCTGCAATTCCTCCCGGATGAGCATGTCCATATCCCGCGTGGACATGACGCGCTTCAAAATGCAAATCGCCGTCAGGTAGGCGATATGTTCGCGGTTGTACTTCTTGCCCTCGGCGCGGGGTACGAGGCCGCTTTTGGTATAGTTGTTGACCATGGCGGCGGTGAGGGCGTCGTTACGGTCGAAACGGATGACCTGCCTGTCCATATAGCTGAGCACCTGATCCATGTAGAGCGCGAAGTCGGGCATTTGCTCCCACGGCACCGGGCGGTCGTGGCGCAACCGGTCGCGCATTTTGGTTAAGTCCATGCTCTTTCTCCCTCCTTTGGACAACGGGGACTTTTCTTTTGCTTGTCCAGTATAACACCAAAATATGATTTTGTAAACCACATTTTGAAATAGGAAAAAACAGATTTGACGGACGCCGGGAAAAAATTTGCCGGCGTCGTTTCGCGTCTATTTGCCCACGCAGAAGCGCGAAAAGATTCTGGAAACCAGTTCTTCCTTGGCGGCGCGTCCGGTCAGTTCGCCGATTGCCTCCAAGGCCTCCTCGACATCCGTCAGGGCGGCGTCGGGCGTGAAACCCGATTCCAGCGCGTCTTGCGCGCGGCGTAACGCCTCCCGGGCGCGGCGGGCGGCGTCCTCCTGACGCTGGTCAGTCAGGAGCGTACCGGGCGCGGCGTCGCCGTCCGGAAACAGTTCCGCGACGGCGCTTTCCAACTCCGACAGCCCCTCCCCGGTTTTCGCCGACACCCGCACGGCACGCACTCCGGTTTCCGTCCAGCCGCCGCTTTGCGGCAAGTCGGACTTGTTCCGCACGAAAACCCACGGTTTCCCGCTCTCCCGCGCGAGCCGTAGGGCCTCCGTATCCTCGGCGTCGGGTTCGGCGCTACCGTCCACGACGACGAATATCAAATCGGCGGCCTGTACGGCCTTCCGGGAGCGCGCCACGCCCAGCGATTCCACGGCGTCGCGGGCGTCGCGCAACCCGGCGGTGTCGGTGAGGCGCAGGAGCGCCCCGCCGCAGACTATCGACTCTTCCACGGTGTCGCGGGTCGTGCCGGGGATGTCCGTCACGATGACGCGCTCAAAGCCCGCGAGCGCGTTAAAGAGCGACGATTTCCCGGCGTTGGGGCGGCCTATAAGCACCGTCTTGACGCCCGATTTCAGAACCTGCCCGCGGCGGCACGCGTTCAGGAGACGGTCAAGGCTTTCGATACCTCGCGACAGCGCGTCGGCGATTTCCCCGGGGCGCACGTCCTCAATGTCCTCGTCGGGGTAGTCGACGACGGCGTAGAAGCGCGCCGCGACTTCCAAGAGCGAATCCTGCAAGGGTTCGAGTACGCGCCGGAGCGCGCCGTCGAGTTGCGCGGCGGCGTTCCGGGCGGCGGCGGCGGTCTCGGCGTCGATAAGGTCAATGACGGCCTCGGCTTCCGTGAGGTCGAGCTGTCCGTTGAGAAACGCGCGTTTCGTAAACTCCCCGGCGGCGGCCTGTCTGGCCCCGGCGGCAAACAGCGCGCGCAATACTTCCCGGAGTACAACGGGCGAGCCGTGGCAGTGGAACTCGGCGCAGTCCTCCCCGGTATAGCTGTGGGGCGCGGGGAAGCGCACCGCGAGGGCGTGGTCGACGACGGCCCCGCCGCAGTCGGACAAACTCCCCAGCGACAGACAGCGCGGCGGGAGTTCGGCAAACGGTTTCCCGGAATCGGCGCGGAATACTTTGTCGCAGACGGCGAAACAGCCGTCCCCGGAGATACGGACAATGCCAATGGCGCAACGGCTCTGCCCCGTGGCAATGGCGGCGATAGGTTCGGACATAGCGTTCCCCCCTGTGGGCCTGAAATGCCTTCATGATAGCACAGCCGCCCGGGAAAGTCACGCACAAACTTTCCGCGACGCCTTGTCAAACGGCGCGGGGCGGAGTATAATAGGAGTGTTCCTTGCGGATATCGTGATTCAGGAGGGGTCGTCATGAGACGGTACGCTTACATAGGAATTGCTGCCCTGTTGCTTGCCCTGCTTGCGGGGTGTCGCGGCGACGGCGGACAAAACGCCGTGGAAACGCCGGATTCCGATTCCGCGACGGAGACCGACACCGCGCAAAGGCCCGCTTCCGTGACGCTCCCCGATATCACGCAAACGCCCACTTTGCCGACAGTATCCGACAGCACACAAGCGCCCGTTTCCGCGACAGTCCCCGGCACGACGGAAGTACCCGATTCCCCAAAAGCCTCCGACAGCACGGAAGCGCCCGTTTCCCCGACAGTCCCCGGCACGACGGAAGTACCCGATTCCCCAAAAGCCTCCGACAGCACGGAAGCGCCCGTTTCCCCGACAGTCCCCGACACGACGGAAGTACCCGATTCCCCAAAAGCCTCCGACAGCACGGAAGCGCCCGTTTCCCCGACAGTCCCCGACACGACGGAAACGCCCGATTCCGGCAGTACACAGGCGCCCAAAGCGGAGGCGCGTACTTTGACGGCGGACGAACTCCGGACATGGAGCCAGTTCCTGTGCCGGGCGGACTGCAACGGCTTTCTGATGAGCAGTTTTTCCACGCCCCTACAGGCCGATTTGCTCTTTGTCTTTTACACCGGGGCGGGCGTCGGCGAATACCCCTCCGAGGAGATGGTCGCCGACTACCTGCAAGCCAACGACTTAGAGGAGGCCTACACCGACATTACGTTTATTCCCTACGACAAGGCCAGTCAGGTACTGGAGCGCCGCACGGGCTACACCCTCGAACACTTCAAACTCGCGGGCAACGACATTCCCATGTACTATTCCCAGAAATACAAGGGATATTTCCACATGGCGGGCGATACGAACTACATGCCCGTGGAGTGCGTGTCGGGGCGCGAAAATCCGGACGGCTCCCTGTCTCTGGAAGTCCGGGAGAGTTCGGAGTGGAGCGGCGATTCGTCCTGTTCGTTCGAAACCACGCTCAAACCCGATACCACGGGGCAGAATATGCTCTTTGACAAGAACACTGTCACGGGCGGCTGGCTGACTTGGGAAGACGAATAAAAAAGCGTCCCCGCGCTTGCGGGGACGCTCGTTTTGTGGCTTACACCGCCACGAAGAACTTGACAAGGAACAGCGCCGAAATGACGTAAGTCAGGGCGGAAACGCGGTTCGCGCGGCCCGTAAAGAGCTGAATCACGGTATAGCAAATCATGGCGAGTCCGATACCGTGCCCGATAGAGCCCGAAATCGGCATGGCAAGCAACATCAGAAAGACGGGTACGGCCTCGTCCACGGAGGAGAAGTCGACGTTGCCGAGGCCCTGAAGCATGAGGATTCCGACGTAAATCAGGGCGGCGGAGGTGGCCTGCGCGGGGATGACCGCCGCGACGGGCGCGATAAACACGCACAGTAAGAACATAATAGCGGCAGTCAGGGCCGTCAGGCCGGTACGCCCGCCCGCCTCCACGCCGGAGGCCGATTCGACGAACGTCGTCACGGTGGAGGTACCCGTACAGGCCCCCGTCACGGTGCCGATGGCGTCCGAGAGAAGCGCCTCGCGCATTTGGGGCATATTGCCGTTTTTGTCGACCATGCCCACGCGCGACGCCGTGCCGATGAGGGTGCCGATGGTGTCGAACATGTCAATCATGCAGAAAGTAATGATGAGCGTAATGGCCGTGAACCAGCCGATTTTGAAGAACGTCGCGAAGTTGAACTTGAACAGCGTGGTGGAGGCCATATCGGCGAACGGCGGCACGAAGGACGCCGTAGAGAGCGACGCGAACGGGTTCACATGGAGAATGAGCGCTTCCCCGGCCCAGTAGACGCACGACGCCGCGAGCATACCCAGCAGAACCGCGGCCTGTACGCCCCGGAGGCTTAACAGGATAATCACGAACAGCCCGACGAACATCGTCACCACGGACAGCACCATCATGGAGTATTCCGCGCCCATGTTGTTTTTGAGCACGCCGGGGGTCATAGCCCCGAAGAAGTCGCGCATGACGTAGAAGGGCGCGGAATAGCCGTTGCCCTCGGCGTAGATTCCGGCGTTGGAGCCGAGGCCGATATTCATCAGCATGAGGCCGATTGCCGGGCCGATTCCCAGCCGGACACAGGGCGGAATCGCGGTCACAATGCGGTCGCGGACGTGGAAAATCGACAGCGGGATGAATACGAGGCCCTCCACAAGAATGATACAGAGCGCGGCCTGAAAGGCGCTGGTGTAGTCGGTCTCGAGCATTGCGGCGATGTTGGCGACGATGACGGCGAAAAAGCTGTTGAGGCCCATGCCGGGGGCCATGACAAAGGGCTTGTTCGCCAGAAATGCCATGCAGGCCGTGCCGAACGCCGACGCCAGACAGGTCGCCAGAAAGACGCCGTTCCACAGCGGCGTACCCACTTGAAAGCCCGTCAGCAGGTTCGGGTTCAGGGCGATGATATACGCCATCGTCATGAACGTGGTCAGGCCGGCGAGAATCTCAGTCCGGACGCTCGTCCCGTTCTCGCGGAGATGGAAAAGCTGTTCCATAGGAAAAAATCCCTCCTTGTTAGACGCGTTACGTTGAACTGTACCATAGTTTTGCGCAAATTACAAGGCCTTTGCGGAACTTTGTCGGAAGTGTCACGCCGCGCGGGGCGGAAAAACGAAAATTTCGGCGTTTTTTTGCCGGAAGTCCCGAAAATTTCCGCGCTCCCGACAGCGGCGAAACGGCGTTCCGCGATTTTGCGCGGATTCCCGCTTTCTGTATTGGATAGCGGAGTGATAAAATTACGCTATTTTTGCGCGCGGAAAAACATTTTTGCTAGCAAAGAATAAAAGATTTGACATAGGGGGCGCTTTGTAGTATTCTTGACGGCATACAGGGCGCGGAATCATAAGCGGTTCCGCGAATTGCGATAGAATCAAAGGAGGGAATGTTTATCATGAAGAAAGTCGCGGTAATTATG
>CAMHDB010000105.1 GCA_946183715.1 uncultured Oscillibacter sp. | reverse complement strand
TGTAAAATCGCCGCCCCGACTACAGTGCATGACCATCCATCCCCTCCGTTTCGATGACCCGCCGCATATCGTCGGGGAGCGGCGCGGCGATTTTTAACCGCTCTCCGGTGACGGGGTGGAGCAAATCCAGCCTGTGGGAGTGCAACGCCGGACGCGCAATCAGGGGCGTTTCGACGCCGTAGAGCCAATCGCCCAACAGCGTACAGCCGATATGCGCCATGTGTACGCGCAGCTGATGAGTTCGCCCGGTCTGTGGGCGCAGTCGAACCAGCGACAGCGCCCCCGCCGACAGCGTCTCGTAAAGTGTCACGGCTTGCGCGCCGTCGGGGCGTACCATGCGCGCCACGACTGACCGCTCGTCCCGCCCGATGGGCGCGTCGATGACCCCGCGCGGCGGGTTCGGCGTCGCCGTGCAGATTGCAAGGTACTCCCGCCGGAACGCGCGACTGTGTAACATGCGCCGGAGGCGGTCGTGAATGTAGCCGCTTTTGGCCACGACCATGACGCCCGACGTGCCCCGGTCGAGGCGGTTCACCGGGTGGAATACGAACCCGCCGCCGCGCCGGTACGCCAGCGCCCCGCCGACATTCGGCGCCTCCGGGTCGAAGTTCGACGCGTGGGAAGTCATTCCGGCGGGCTTGTCGAGAATGAGCAAGTGTTCGTCCTCCCAGAGAACCGGCAAAGGCCAATCGCCCGGAATCAGGGGCTTTTTGGGGCCGCGCTGGTCTCCGGTCTCGACACGCAGGCAGTCCCCGGCGCGGAGTACGCGAATCGTGAAGGCCCGCTCGCCGTTGACCATGATACCCGTCTCGGCGCGCGTCAGGCGCGACACCGCCCGCGCAGAAAAGTGTAATCTGCCCCGGAGGTAACGCCGTACTGTCAGCCCGTCCTCCTCCGGCGTGATGATTCTGGTAATACTCTCCATGCCGCGCCCCCCTTCCGCGACAGTATACCACGCCCCAGCGAAATTGTACAGTAAAAGCGTCCCGCCCGAAACCGGACGGGACAACTTTTATTTCGCCGCCCGGAGGCCGCGTTCCAAATCGTTGAGGATGTCGTCGGCGTGTTCCGTGCCGATGGACAGGCGGATTGTGTTGGGCCGGATATCCTGCGCAAGCAGTTCTTCCTCGGAAAGTTGCGAGTGCGTCGTTGTGGCGGGGTGAATCACCAGCGATTTCACGTCGGCGACGTTCGCCAGCAGTGAGAAAAGTTTGAGGCTGTCGATAAAACGATAGGCCTCGTCCCTGCCGCCCCGGATGTCGAACGTGAAGATAGACGCGCCGCCGTTCGGGAAATAGCGCTGATAGAGCGCGTGGTCGGGGTGCGCGGACAGCGACGGATGGTTGACGCGTTCGACCTGCGGGTGCCCGGACAGGTACGCCACGACTTTCGCGGTGTTTTCGGCGTGGCGGTCGAGGCGTAGTGAGAGCGTTTCGACGCCCTGTAAGAGCAGGAAGGCGCTGAGGGGGGCGATAGTCGCGCCGGTGTCGCGGAGGAGAATGGCGCGACTATACGTGGCGAAGGCCGCCGGGCCCGCCGCGTCGGTGAAGCGGACGCCGTGGTAACTCGGGTTGGCCTCGGAAATCCACGGGTAGCGTCCCGACGCCGCCCAGTCGAATTTCCCGGAATCGACGATGACGCCGCCCAATGTGGTGCCGTGTCCGCCTAAGAATTTCGTGGCGGAGTGTACGACGATGTCCGCGCCGTGTTCGATGGGGCGGATCCAGTAGGGGGTGCCGAAGGTGTTGTCGATGACGAGCGGGAGTCCGCGCGCGTGGGCGAGTTCGGCGACGGCGTCGATGTCGGGGATGTCGGAATTGGGGTTGCCCAGCGTTTCAATAAAGACGGCTTTCGTATTGGGGCGCACTGCCGCCGCGACGGCTTGCAAGTCGTGGATGTCGACGAAGGTCGTCTCGATTCCGTAGAGCGGGAGCGTGTGCCGGAGCAGGTTGTAGGTACCGCCGTAAATCGTTTTCTGCGCGACGATGTGCTCCCCGGCGCGGGCGAGGGCCTGTACGGCATACGAAATGGCCGCCGCGCCGGAGGCCGTCGCCAGCGCCGCCACGCCGCCTTCCAGCGCCGCGATACGCTCCTCCAAGACGCCTTGCGTCGGGTTCGTCAGCCGTCCGTAGATGTTGCCGGCGTCCGACAGCCCGAACCGCGCCGCCGCATGCGCGGAGTTGTGGAATACATAGGACGCCGTTTGGTAAATTGGCACGGCGCGGGCGTCGGTAGCCGGGTCGGGCGTCTCCTGTCCGGCGTGGAGCTGTAAGGTCTCGAAGTGATAATCCGCCATTCGGAATCCCTCACTTTCTGATTAACATAGTATGTAAATAGGAATATGGGGATTATAACAGCTTTTCGCGGGCCTGTCAAGGCCTCCCGGAGATTTTGTCACAGTCCGGTTTCCCCCTTGCAATTCCGCCGAAAAAATGCTATGCTAGGCCTGCCGCGCCCGCGCGCGGAGAGACAGACTACAGAGAGGTCGTGGACTATGAAACTGTTAAGCGTGGCGGTGCCCTGCTACAACTCCCAAGACTATATGGAACACTGTGTCGAAACCCTGCTCCCCGGCGGGGACGACGTGGAAATACTGATTGTAAACGACGGCTCGAAAGACCGTACAGCGGAAGTCGCCGACCGTCTCGCCGCCGAACATCCCGGTATCATACGCGCGGTTCATCAGGAAAACAAAGGACACGGCGGAGCCGTCGCCACCGGACTGCGCGAGGCCTCCGGGCTTTACTTCAAAGTCGTCGACAGCGACGATTGGGTCGACACTGACGCTTTGCGTATCATTCTCGAACGCCTCCGCGGGTTCGTCAAGATGGAACCACCCGTGGACCTTGTCATCAGCAACTATATCTACGACAAAGTCCACGAGGGCCGGCAGCGCGTCATTCGCTACGCCAACGCCCTCCCCGCCGACCGCGTCCTGACATGGAACGAGGTCGGGCACTTCCGCAAGTGGGAAAACCTCCTCATGCACTCCTTGATTTACCGTACCGACGTACTGCGGAAAAGCTCGCTCAAACTCCCCGAGCATACGTTCTACGTCGACAACCTCTACTGTTCCGTGCCGCTGGCGGTTGTGCGCACGCTCTACTATATCAACGTCGACCTGTACCATTACTATATCGGGCGCGAGGGGCAGTCCGTGCAGGAACAGACCATGATAAAGCGTATCGACCAGCAGATACTCGTAAACAAGCTCATGATGGAGCAGATTGACCTCCCCAAAATCCGCAACAACAAACAGCGCCGGACAATTCTAAAGTACCACGACATGATTACCGCCGTCACGACCGCGTTGCTGATAGTCGCCGGGACGCCCGAGCACCTCGAAAAAAAGCGCGAACTCTGGGCCTATATCCGCAAAAATCACCCGTGGGAGTACAAGCGCCTGCGCTACGGCGTGTTCGGCATGTTCCTGAATCTCCCGGGGCGCGCCGGACGCAGAATCGACGTGACCGCCTACCGCCTCGCCAACAAGATTTTCCACTTTAACTGACGCGAAACGCCCTGCCCGGATATCCGGACAGGCGTTTCTTTCGCCCTGAGCGGGAGACTTTGCCAACAATTTTTTTCGAGAAAACAAAAATTTTCTCTTGACAGGCCGCCGGAATTGTGGTACTATGTCTCCGTAAGTTAGATATAACTAACTTTCATGATATCTCCTTTTTTCCCCTCACAGACTGTCCCCGGCGCGTCCTGCCATTGCGCGCCGGGGACGCTCCATTTTTTTCCACGTATCTTTCGGGCCGCGCGGCACATCCTACTCTCGCGGCGGGGCGATTCCGCCACGGAAGGAGCGCGGCCTATGCTGAGCAGGCGTACCGACTTGGCGCTGGAAGCCTTTGAACTCTGGCACGAGAGCGCCGAGGCGACTTCGCGTCTGACGGGTGTCCGTTCGAGCGAGAGAAAGTCGGACGGCTACCCGGTCACGAAAGTAGAGATATTGGACAGTCGCGGGGAGCGCGCGCTGGGGCGGCCTGCGGGGACGTATGTCACCGTAGACCTGAGCGCGTACTGGAAGCGCACAGCGGACTTTTTCCCCCGCGCGGTACGCGCCACCGGGCGCGCGTTAAAGGCGTTACTGCCGGAGGCGGACGGCTGTGTACTGGTGATTGCGCTGGGCAACGCCGATATGACGCCGGACGCCGTAGGGCCGCTTGCGGCGGCGAGCGTACTCGTGACGCGCCACTTGATAGAGGCCATGCCGCGGCAGTTTGCGGGATTCCGGCCCGTGGCGGCGTTCCGGACGGGCGTTTTGGGAACGACCGGCGTGGAGACCGCCGAAGCGGTACGGGGCCTCGCCGAAAGGATACGGCCCGCGTGCGTGATAGCGATAGACGCGCTGGCGTCCCGTCGCAGGGCGCGCCTGTGCAGTGCCGTACAGCTTTCGGACACCGGAATCCTGCCGGGTTCGGGCGTGGGCAACCACCGCGCCGCGCTCGACCGGAATACGCTGGGCGTCCCGGTGAT
The DNA here is from genome assembly GCA_946183715.1 of uncultured Oscillibacter sp. Lineage (GTDB taxonomy): Bacteria > Bacillota > Clostridia > Oscillospirales > Oscillospiraceae > Oscillibacter. Next base: position 2,101 of record CAMHDB010000105.1, on the reverse strand, counting down.
TGCCATCGGGGTTCCGACGGTCGTCGACGCCGTGACGCTGGCCGCTGATTTGCTCGAAGAGCACGGTCAGCAACTCGACGAGGACGCCTTACGCAGCGGCCACGGCGGGCTGATGGTCACGCCGCAGGACATTGACGCGCAAGTCCGGGACTTGGCGAAAGTCATCGGCTACGGCGTCAACTGGGCTTTGCAGGACTTGGAAGTTGAGGACATCAACGCCCTGTTGTCCTGAAACGAATCGGCGGGGCAAAAATTGCCCCCGCCGATTTTACGTTTCACGCCTGAAAGAGCGTGTCGAAGACGCCGCGCTCCATGTCGGTAATGTTGTACATATCCGGCAGTACGCGGAAGGTCTCCTCCAGATTGCGCCGCGCGGAGTACCAGCCGCCGCCGTCCGTAACCCACACGAACCGGAAACCCGGAATCGTGCGGGCCTCCTCCGCAATCATCTTGTAACTCCGCGCGGTCTCGTTGAGCTTGGAGCCGCCGCTGGCATAGAAATTCGTCTCGATAACCGACACGCACTCCGGGGTTTTCACGACGAAATCCCAGCGTTTCGTCGACGTGCCCTCCGCCGATATCGCCGACAGATTCAGATTCCACTTGCTTTCGATTTCCGTCAGGTACATTTCCCGGTAGTATTCGACGCCCGCTTTGCGCAAATAGCTTTCCACACGGGTTTCCATCTGGTGTCCGCCGCGGTTCTTGCGCCCGTTGGAGCCGAGGCCGACTTCTATACCCGTCACGTAGTCGTACAGGTTACTCACGATGTGGTTTCGCAACATGTCGAAAAGGCCCGTCTCGCGCATGAAGTAGCGGTACTGCGCCGGGGTCTGGGCTACGCGGTCGAAGCGGTAGCGGAGCGCGCCGCGTTCGTCCTGACAGTAGATTTCGCTTTCGCGCACGGCGAGGAGAATCGGGACGGCGCGGATACAGCCGGGGTATCTGGCAAGCAGGGCGTCGAAGTCGGCCTCGATGTTTTGGGAGCCGACAAGAGAGTTTAGCAGATAGATTTCGGGTTTCCAGCGTTCGGCGTTCTCGTAGGCCTTGGGGAAGTCGGTGTAGTAGTCGTAGCCGTTGATGGACTGCCGGAACGTGGAGAGCCATTCCGGAAAGGCGCGGGTCGTCATACGGTTCCCTCCCGTCAGTAGTTGAGTATCAGGACTTCCCGCCCGGTGCGCTTGTTGCCGTGACAGTTAATCATGCGCCGGACTTCCAGCGACTGGATACGGTACCCGGCGTAGAGGGCGCGGACGGGCGGCACGTCGTTATTGGACAGCATGACTTTCGCGCCGAGGCGGTCGAGGCGGCGGAACAGCGCGGCAAGGCGTTCGTGGTCGTCGTGGGAAAAGCCGTCCATGGTGTAGTCGGTGAAAGAGGCGGTGTCGCTTTCGGGGACGTAGGGACTGTCGAAGTAGACGAAATCCCCGGCGGAGACGCCGTCGCAGGCCCGCTCAAAGTCGAGACAGGTCATGGTCACGTCGGCCTTGCGGAAGTAGGCCGAAATGGCGCGGAGGTTGCTTTCGTCAATGGATTTCGGGTTTGTCTTGGCGTGGTTGTACGGGACATTGAAGCGCCCCTTGCGGTTGACGCGGTAGAGGCCGTTGTAACAGCGCTTGTTAATCCAGATGAGCAGGGCGGCACACTCGGCGTCGAGTTCGCGCGCGGCCAGTTTGGCGTTGTAGCGCTCGCGGGCGGCGTAATAGGCCTCCTTATTCATGGGGGAGGCGTCGAGTGCGCGCACGCCCTCAATGACGCGTTCGACGGAGCCTTTCAACTGCGCGTAGAGGTTCATTAACGGGGCGTTGCTGTCGTTGACGGACGCCCGCGCCGGGGAAAGCCCGAAGAAGACCGCGCCGCCGCCGACGAACGGTTCAAAGTAGCGGTTGTAGCGCGGGGGCATATTCTCCGCGATATGTTCCAGCAACTGCGTTTTCCCCCCGGCCCATTTCAGGACGGGGGAGAGTTTTCTTTCCGGCATTCGCGGCTCCCCTTTCGTCAGGCGTGTACGCCGATTCTAGCACAAACCCGGCGGTTTCACAAGGGAAATTTGCGGCCCGGTTCGCGCGGGGCGGAAGAGCCCGAATCACGCTGAAAAAAG
>CAMHDB010000104.1 GCA_946183715.1 uncultured Oscillibacter sp. | reverse complement strand
CAAAGACCCCCACTGCGGCGCGTTCGCGGTCATCCGGCTGTGTACGTACTTTGTCGCTTATTTTGCGCTGTGTGCGTCGCTGGACTCGTGCCGGGTACTGTGTCCGGTATTCGTACTCTCGCGGGCGCTCTCGGGCGCGGCCCTGACCGTACTGCCCCTCTCCGACGCCTCCGCGCTGGCCCGCGCACTCGTCGACGCGCCGGACAAGCCCCGCGTCCGCGCCGTACTCGTCGCGGAAAGCGTCGCGGCGGCGCTGTCCCTGCTGTTACTCGGCGGCGTCGCCGGACTGCTCATGTTGTGTACGGCGGCGGTCGTGCTGTGGCGCTACGTGGTTGTCGCAAAGCGCGATTTCGGCGGCGTGTCCGGGGACTTGGCGGGCTGGTTCTTGCAAAAAGTAGAACTCTGGATGTTGGCGGCACTGGTATTCGCGCAATACGCAAGATAAGGAGGCGACAATATGCTTTTCATTTTCGGGCCGCTCTACAGCGGCAAACGTGCCGTGGCGGCGTCACTGCTGGGCTGTGGCATGGACGAACTGCCGCGCCGCGCCGTCTGGGACGTACAGGAACTCGCGGCGCGTTCCGATAACCTCGACGCGCTCGCGGAGGAACTGTCGCGCTATGAGGCTGTCATCGCCACGGAGACGGGCGGGGGCGTCGTGCCCGTGGACGCCGTGGAGCGTAACGCCCGGGAGGCCGCCGGACGCCTCAACTGTTTACTGGCCCAACGCGCGGCGGCGGTTGTACGCGTCTTCTGCGGGATTCCGCTGGTAATCCGGGGGGAATTGCCGTGCTGATTCCGTGCGCGGCGCTCTGCGCGTTCGTACTCGACCTGCTTTTCGGCGACCCCGCCGCGATTCCTCACCCGGTTGTATGTATGGGCCGCTGTATCACGCGCGCGGAGGCGTTCCTGCGGGAGCACCTGCCGGAGCGTATCGGCGGCGGCGTACTGGCGGCGTCATTACCTTTGCTGACGTTCGCTGCCGCGCTCGGACTGTGCCGCGCAGCCGCGCAAGTACACCCCCTCTGCCACTTCGCCCTGCAAACGTTCTGGGGCTGGCAGTCGTTAGCCCTGCGCGGACTGGCCCGCGAGAGCCGCAACGTATACGCGCAACTGTGCAAGCACGACTTGCGCAGGGCGCGGACGGCGGTGTCGCGGATTGTCGGGCGCGACACGGACGCCCTCGACGAGTACGGGGTAATCCGGGCCGCCGTGGAGAGCGTCGCGGAGAACTTTTGCGACGGCGTCGCCGCGCCGTTGCTGTACTTCTTTCTGGGCGGCGCGCCGCTGGCCCTCGCCTACAAGGCCGTCAATACGATGGACAGCATGATAGGCTACAAGAACGCGCGCTACCTGCAATTCGGGCGCGCCGCCGCGAAACTCGACGACGCCGCGAATTACGTCCCGTCGCGAATCGCGGCGCTGTGCTGGGTACTCTCGGCGGCGGTAACGGGACACAACGCGCGGGAGGCGTGGCGAATCTGGCGGCGCGACCGTCGCAAACACGCAAGCCCGAACGCCGGACAGACGGAATCGGCATGCGCGGGGGCGCTGGGGATTCAACTGGGCGGCCCGGCGTACTACTTCGGGGAGTATTGCGACAAGCCCCGCCTCGGAGACGCGACGCGTCAGCCGGAAGCGGCGGACATTCCGCGCGCGAATCGAATGTTGTACGCGGCGGGCGTACTGTTACTGGCGGCGCTGTGCGCGGCGGGCTGGCTGTTCTGGAGTACGGCGGCGCTATGTAGGTTTTAGAGTACGTCGGCGCTGTGTGCGCTGGACTGTCGGAGGTGACGAACATGCACGGCGGAGACCACACCGGAAAACTGCTCGATTTCTCGGCGAACGTCAGCCCGCTGGGCGTACCGGAGGGAGTACGCGCGGCGATTGCGGAGGCGGCGTCGGGGGCGGCGCGCTACCCCGACCCCTACTGCCGCCGTCTGCGCGCGGCGATTGCGGCGGCGGACGCCGTGCCGCCGGAGTTCGTACTGTGCGGAAACGGCGCGTCCGACCTGATTTTCCGCGCGGCGCTGGCGGGGCGTCCGGAACGCGCGCTCGTCCCCGCGCCGACGTTCTCCGAATACGAGGCGGCGCTGTCGCTGGCGGGCTGTGGCGTGTCGCGCTACACGCTCGCGCCCGAACGCGGTTTCCGTCCCGGCGACGATTTCCTCGACGCCCTCACGCCCGATATGGACATGGTATTCCTGTGTCAGCCCGACAACCCGACAGGCGTCACTGTCCCGAAAGCGCTCTTACTCCGTATTCTGCGGCGCTGTCGGGACATCCACTGCCGCCTGATTCTCGACGAGTGCTTTCTGGGCTTCCTGGACTGCCCGGAGCACTTTACACTACAGGAATGTTTGCCCGACTTCCCGAACTTGCTGATTCTCCGCGCGTTTACGAAGCTGTACGGCATGGCGGGCGCGCGGCTGGGCTACGCGCTGTGTTCGGACGCCGCGTTTCTGTCGCGAATGCGCCGCTGCGGGCCGCCGTGGAGCGTGTCCAGACTTGCACAGGCGGCGGGCGTCGCGGCGTTGCACGAGCGCGGCTACGTCGACGCCGTGCGGCGGCTGGTGTCACGCGAGCGCCCCGCGCTGTACGACGCCCTCCGCGCGCTGGGCCTGTACGTGGTTCCCGGGGAAGCGAATTTCTTACTGTTCCAAAGTCCCGCGCCGCTGGACGCGCCGTTACAGGAACGCGGAATCTTTGTCCGCAACTGCGCCGACTTCCACGGCCTTGACGCCACATGGTATCGTGTCGCCGTGCGGACGGGCGCGGAAAACCGCCGCCTGACGGCGGCATTACGGGAGGTATTAGAGGCGTGGCGAAACGGTTGATGGTACAAGGCACGATGTCGGGCGCGGGGAAAAGCCTGTTGTGTACGGCGCTGTGCCGGATATTCCTACAGGACGGCTTGCGCGTCGCGCCGTTCAAAAGTCAGAACATGTCGCTCAACAGCTACGTCACGGCGGACGGGCGGGAGATGGGCCGCGCGCAGGCCGTACAGGCACAGGCCGCCGGAATCGCGCCCGACGCCCGTATGAACCCCGTACTGCTCAAGCCGTCGAGCGACACGGGCAGTCAGGTCATTGTCAACGGCAAGCCGCGCGGGCATATGGGCGCCGTCGACTACTTCCGCTACAGGGAAGCGCTGATTCCCGAAATCCTGTCGGCCTTTGACAGCCTCGCGGCGGAGTACGATGTAATCGTCATGGAAGGCGCGGGAAGTCCGGCGGAAATCAACCTCCGGGAAAACGATATTGTCAACATGGGCCTCGCGGCGCTGACGGACGCCCCTGTGATACTCGTCGGGGATATCGACCGGGGCGGGGTATTCGCGCAACTGTACGGCACTGTCGCCTTACTCACGCCGCCGGAGCGGGCGCGCGTCCGGGGACTTGTCATCAACAAGTTTCGCGGCGACTTGGAGATTTTGCGTCCCGGCCTCGCCGAACTTGAGACGCTCACGGGCATTCCGGTCTTGGGCGTAGTGCCGTACCTGCAAGCCGACATCGACGACGAGGACTCGCTGTCTCCGGCGCTCTCCCGCGACACGTCTGGGGACGCGCTGGACATCGCGGTAATCCGCTTCCCGCGCCTGTCGAACTTCACCGACTTCGCGACGCTGGGCGTGCGCTACGTCGACCGCGCGCCGCGTCTGGGCGCGCCGGACATGGTGATTCTCCCCGGTACTAAAAGCACCGTTGCCGACTTACTGTGGGCGCGGCAAAACGGTTTGGAAAGCGCAATCCTGAAACTCGCCGCGCGCGGGACACCGATTCTGGGCATATGCGGCGGCTATCAGATGTTGGGCGAACGAATCGACGACCCGCACGGGGCGGAATCCGCGTTGCCGACGTTGCGCGGAATGGGCCTGTTGCCCTGCCGTACAGTCTTCGCGGCGTCGAAAACGCTACGCCGCGCGCGGGGCGTAGCGACGGGCGGCCCGTTCGACGGCGCGGCCCTCGACGGCTACGAAATCCATATGGGCGTCACGGAGGCGCGCGGCCCGGCCTTCTGCGTACTCGACGGCGCGCGCCCCGACGGGTGTCGACAGGGTAACGTCATGGGGACGTATCTGCACGGCCTGTTCGACAGCGGGGAGGCCGCGCAAAAACTCCGCGCGTGGCTCCTCGCCCGTAAGGGAATCGCGTCCGGAGACGCAAAGCCGGAATCGCGGGAGGCGTACCGGGAGAGGCAGTACGACTTGTTAGCGGCGGGCGTCCGGGCCGCGCTGGATATGGACGCCCTGCGGCGTATTTTGGAGGGTTGAGCGTGGGCGAAATCAGAACTCCCGCCGAAATCGAGCGGGAGAGCATGCAAATCATAGAGGAGGAACTGTCGCGGCGGGGAATCGTCCTGCCGCCCGGACGCGCGGCCATTGTCAAACGCGCCATTCACGCGACGGCGGATTTTGACTACGCCGAAACACTGCAATTCACGCCGGACGCGCCGTCGGAATTGCGCGGCGGCGTGATTGTCACCGATACCAATATGGCCCTCGCGGGAATCAACAAGGCGGCGCTGTGGCGGCTGGGCGCGGCGGCGTACTGCTTCATGGCAGAGGACAGTATCGCGGAGGCGGCGCGTCGGAATGGGACGACGCGCGCGGCGGCGTCTATGGCCTACGCGCTGGAACGGTATCCGGGGGCGGTGTTCGCAATCGGCAACGCGCCCACGGCGCTGTTACGCCTCGCCGAAGGCGTGGAGGCGGGCGCGCGTCCGGCACTGGTCATCGGCGTCCCGGTGGGGTTCGTCAACGTCGCGGAGAGCAAGGAGCGTCTCTGGGCGGCGTGTACGCGGCGGGGCGTCCCGGCGATAGTGTCGGCGGGGCGCAAGGGCGGAAGCGGCGTCGCGGCGGCGATTTGCAACGCGCTCCTCTACGCCGCGCGTGATTCCATTCCGCCCTGTTGATACGAAAAGCGGGACAGTTCCCGCAAAATCACGCGAAAAAGCAAGCCTTCTCCAATAACGGGGAGGCTTGCTTTTGTCCCTCATAGGGAAGGTATGACCCAAGAAACCGATAGCTCGTCCAGCTCATCAAACCCAAAAGAAACCGTTTTAATCCCTCATAGGGAAGGTATGACGTGGACGCTGTGGTTGCTCGATGGTGGCATCATGTACAGTTTTAATCCCTCATAGGGAAGGTATGACGTAGCGACGGAGAAACAGGGAGAAACTATGAGTGGTCGCATTAGTTTTAATCCCTCATAGGGAAGGTATGACGCAACGAACAGTTGCTTCCGTTAATTGATGTGTTATTTGACTTGTTTTAATCCCTCATAGGGAAGGTATGACGATAGTCGGCGTCAGCGACACAGGCGAGGTATACGCCGCATAGTTTTAATCCCTCATAGGGAAGGTATGACTTGTTCGATGTTGCAGGCTTTATCTTCAAAAAGGCCGAGTTTTAATCCCTCATAGGGAAGGTATGACGAGTTCTACTCTGAAAAGTACGGCATTCCTTTCATGGTATGCTGGAAAGTTTTAATCCCTCATAGGGAAGGTATGACAACGGGGAAATCACGGGGTGTAAAGGCGAAAACTTGCGCGGTCAAACTGTTTGATAGCCGAAAAGTCGGTCGGTGCCTGTGCGGGACAACCCGCAAACCCGCATGGTTACGGCATTCTTTGAAATCCCATTTTCTGGAATCGACATCGACCAACTTTTTGCCACGTTTTCAGTCCGATTCGATTTACAGCGGCAAAGGATTTCCTTGGAATGGTGTCATTATAGCGGATTGCTGCTGTCCTGTCAAGCCTTTTTTTGACGAAAAGCGTCAAAAAGACCGACCGACTTTTTTTGTATCAAAATAGAACGAATGTTCCCACGCCGTTTTGAATCAGGTACGGCTTTCCCTGTCCCCCGCGCGTCCTTTTACGCGTACTCTTTCCGGACTTGGCGCACGATTTCGGCGGAAAGCGCGGTACGCCGGAACGGCGTCATAAGATATAACCCGTCTACACAGGCCAGCACGTCCCGCGCCGTGCGCAGGGACAGTTCCAGCGCCAGACACCCGGCTTCGTCCTTGTCCTTGCCCTCGTAGAGCGCGATTATCTCCGGGCTGACCCGAATCCCCGTGACGTGCTCGTTGAGGAAACACGCATTGCGGTGGCTGACAATCGGGAACACGCCGCCCAGAATCGTACCGCGCAACGCTTCCCGCGCTGACTTCAGGTTTTCCAGCGCCTCCGGCGACAAAATCGGCTGTGTCAGGAATCCCGTCACGCCGCAGTCCTCCTTTTCGCGGGCGCGTTCCAATTCGCGCGCGAACTCCCGCGCGTTGACGTTCAGCGCGCCGAATATCCGGAACGGCGTGTGGAAAACCGTCTCGTTCATCTCGCGCACGACCCGCGCCAGTTGCCGCGACTGTACCTGAAACACGGGCTTGACGTTCCCGCGCTCCTCCGGCGGGATGGGGTCCCCGGTGACAAGTAAGATATGGTGTACGCCCTCGATGGACAGCGCCAGAAGCGCGGCGCGTATGGCGTTGAGGTTCCTGTCACGGCAGGTCATGTGCGGGAGCGCCTCGATACCGTACTGACGCTTAATGATGGCGGCGAGTACGCAACTGTCGGCGCGGGGGCGTCCGACAGGGCAGTCGGCGATTGTAATCAAGTCCGCGCCCGCGTCGCGGATAGCCTGTACGCCGTCCATAAAAAACACGGCGTCGTCGTCCGCGGGCGGGTCGAGTTCCACGGCGATAATAGGCCGTTTCGTTTCGTTCATCCGA
>CAMHDB010000103.1 GCA_946183715.1 uncultured Oscillibacter sp. | reverse complement strand
AATATGAAACTGGCGTATTTCGACGCGCACTGTGACACGTTAAGCCGCTGTCTGGAAACCGGGGAAAGTCTGCTGGACGCGTCGGGGCAGTGTAATTTGGAGCGGCTGTCACGCTACGAGCCGTCCGGACAGGTCTTTGCGATTTTCGCCGACAGCGCGAAAACGCCGAATCTCGCGGACGTTGTGCGGCGTCAGGCGGCGCTGTTCAAACGGGAAAAGGAACGGTATCCGGAGAAAATGCGCCGCGCGGTGCTGTCTATAGAGGGCGGGGAGCTTCTCGACTGTGACCCGGGGCGTCTGGACGAGGCGAAAGCGTGGGGCGTGTACGCGGTCAATCTGACGTGGAACCACGCGAACGGGCTTTCGGGCAGTCACGCGGAGGCGCCGGAGCGGGGGCTTTCGAACTTGGGCCGGGCGTTCGTGCGGCGCGCGGCGGAATTGGGTATCTTTATGGACATGTCGCACCTGTCGGACAGGGGCGTGTTCGACGTAGCCGAAATGGGACTTGCGCCGCTGTTGGCGAGCCACTCGAACAGTCGGGCGGTGTGTCCGCACACGCGCAATTTGACCGACGACCAGTTCCGGGTCATCCGCGACAGCGGCGGCTTTGTGGGCGTGAACGTCTACCGGGCGTTCGTCGGCGGCGACGGTTCCCTAGAAGCCGTACTGCGACACTTCGACCGCTTCCTCGACATGGACGGCGCGCACTGCGTCGGGCTGGGTTCCGACTGGGACGGCGGAATCACGGGGGCCGGGGGCCTCGACGGCGTGGAGGATATGGAACAGTTGGCCCTTGGCATGGAGCGCCACGGATACGGGAAGCCCCTGATTCACGATATCTTTTACGGGAATCTCTCGCGGTTTCTGGGCATAGCATAGCAGCGACGGGGGGCGGGGACATGGACAGACTTCCGATACTGTGCGGCGGGGAGCGCGTCGGGGAGGCCGACGCGGAACAGGAGCGGCTTTACACCTGTCTGCGTGTACGGGTGGCGTCGCGGCGCGGGATATGGCGCGCGTGGGCCGTCGGGGAGCGCGGGGAAATACGTATCGGGACGCTGGAGCCTGTCGGCGGGGAGAGCGTGATTTCGCGGCGGTTCTCGCGGCAGGCGCTGTCGAAAGTGGGGGCGCTGTCGCGGGTGGAGATACGCCCGGCGTCGGACGAACCCCCGGCGAATACCACAGCGCCGGACAGAACCCCGGCGAGTACTACGGAGACGGCAACCGCAAGCCCGGCGAATGGCACGGGACAACCGCACGAACCCCCGCCGGAGGCGTGGACGCGCGCCGGAGACGGGCCGCTGTTCCGGACACGACGCTTCCGGCGGCAGTCGCGGAACGTCCGCGACGCCCTGACAATCACGGACGGAGAGCGCCGCCGCGTGGCGCTCTTGCGCGACGAAAACGCGCCGTTTCCGCTTCCGGAGCTGTTCTGTCTGGCGTCCCCGGCCAGAATCGGCGCCCGCGACTACTGGGTCTTCGCCTTCGACCGTCAGGAGTGGCCCGTACTCTGACTGTCGTCGTCCATGAGCGTATTCAACTCTTGCATGAAAGAGCCGATGTCCTGAAACTGTCGGTAGACGGACGCGAACCGCACGTAGGCCACTTGGTCGAGTTTGCGCAGGTGGCGCATGACGATTTCCCCGAGCGCTTCGGACTGTATTTCGTGTTCCATAGAACTCTGCAAGTCCTGCTCAATGCGGTTTACGATTCCTTCCAGCGTGTCCAGTGACACGGGCCGCTTTTCACAGGCCCGGAGCATGCCGTTGAGAATCTTGCGGCGGTCGAAACTCTGCCGCCGCCCGTCCTTCTTGACGACCATTATCGGCGCGAACTCCACGGTCTCATACGTCGTAAAGCGCCGGGAACAGCCGAGGCATTCCCGGCGGCGGCGGATACTGCTCCCCTCGTCCGACGGGCGCGAATCGACGACCTTGCTTTCCGGGTAGGCGCAAAACGGGCATTTCATAGTACGTCTCCTTTTTGTCTCTGCTCTCTACGTGATACATTTGACTTTACAGTGTCCATTATAACCCATTTCCGGCGCGTCCGTCAACCGTATTCCGGGACTTTTCGCGAAAAAACCTACTTTCCCGCTCTGTGAAAACTCTATCCGATGTCGCGGGGCGGAGGGGGACGGAGCGGGACTGTCACGCCCGCGGAACGTTTTGTGAAAAGGGGCCGTCCGGCGCGATACCGGACGGGCGTTGTTTTTGCGTTTTCCCCATTGACTTTTTCCCGCGCTGTGCTAAACTGTCCTTATAAGTAACCAATCAACTTTATTCCGTAGGAGGGAATCCCCTGACATGAAAAAAACGCCTTGCAAACACCTGATACGCCGCGCCGCCGCGCTGCTGTTGCTCATAGTCCTGACGCTCACGACGGCCCCGGCCTGTACCCCCGCGCGCGCCGCCGAGAGTAAGAAGCTCATCGCCATCACGTTCGACGACGGCCCCTCCGCCAATACGCCGACGCTCCTTGACGGACTGGAGGCGCGCGGCGCTGTCGCGACCTTCTTTATGTGCGGTTCCAACGGCAGTCACGGGGTGGTCAAGCACTCCGACGTACTCCCGCGTATGGTCTCGCTGGGCTGTCAGCTCGCGAACCACTCCAACACGCACCCGAATTTCACGAAGCTGACCGCCGACCAGATTCAGTCGCAAATCGCGGCGGTGGAGCCGTACCTGTACGAGGCCGTCGGGGACAAGTATCTGGAAATCGTGCGCATTCCGGGCGGGTCGAATACGGAGCGAATCCGCGCCAACACCGCCCACCCCATCATCATCTGGAGCATTGACCCGCTGGACTGGCGCGACCGTAACGAGGAGATTGTGTACAACCGCATCATGCAGAAGGCCCACGACGGCGGCGTGATACTGCTTCACGACCTGTACCCGACGAGTATCGCCGCCGGACTGCGCGCCATCGACTCCCTCCGGGAGCAGGGCTACGAGTTCGTGACGGTTTCGGAACTGTTCCGGCGGCGGGGGGTGTACCTGCAAAACGGCACGACCTACACCGGCGCGCCGAATGCCGAAGAGGCCACGACGAAACCCGCCTACACCGCCCCGTTAGTCGAGACGCAGGTCAACCCGTCGACGGGCGCGACTACGGTCTACATGGACACCACCGAGAACGGCGTCGAGAGTATCCACTACACGACGGACGGAAGCCTTCCCACGCTGGCCAGCCCGAAATACACGGGGCCGTTCACGGTCTCCGAGACAACGAATATCCGCGCGGCGGGGTTCGACCGTTTCGCGACCCGCACGCCGCTGAATGAGAAGCAGGTACAGCCGGGAACGGCCATGCCGCGTATCGCCGAGGCGGCGCACGGACGCCTTACGCTGACGTGTCCGACGGAGGGCGCGCGAATCTTCTACACCACCGACGGCAAGGACCCCCGCACCGACGGCGAGGAGTACGCGAAACCCTTCGCGGCGGGGGAACAGACCCGCGCCGTGGCCGTCGTGGAGGGCCGCGCCCGGAGCAACGTACTGAATATTGTGAAGATGTCGAACGACACTTTCTATTGTGATGTCCCCTACGGGGCGTGGTACGCCGCCGGGGTGGACGACGTGACCAGTCAGGGCCTCATGAACGGCGTGGACGCGTACTACTTCGCGCCGGAAAGCCCCACGACACGCGCCGCGCTCGTGACGATTCTGTACCGCATGTCGAACAGCCCGCGCGTGACGAAAAAGGTACCATGGACGGACGTTGCCCCCGGCGAATGGTACTCGAACGCCGTCGCTTGGGCGGCGGACAAGGGAATCATTACCGGAAAGTCGGACACGCTTTTCGGCCCGGGCGACACCCTGACGCGTCAGCAGGCGGCGGCGATTGTCAAGCGCTACGCCGACTGGGCCAAGCTTAAGGGCAAGGGCGGCGGCACGCTCAACGCCTACCGTGACGCGGCCAGCGTGGCGGAGTACGCCGTAGAGCCGATGTCGTGGTGTGTGGAGAACGGCATGCTCCGGGATGTCGGCGACAACCGGATAGCGCCCGAGGAGGCCGCGCTTCGCGGACAAGTCGCCGTGATGATTAGCCAGCTCAGCGCCCTGAAAAAGTAAACGTAAGCGGAAAGCGCCGATTCCCCGCGAGAGGGAATCGGCGCTTTGCTGTATCAGCGGACGCGGAAGCTCATGCAGTCGGTACACTCGACCTGCGTCGGGTGCTCCTCGTGGGTGCCGACCTGAATGCTCTCCAGCGCGCAGAACTCGGCCTCCCCGCAGTGGTGGGCGCAGGAATCGACCGTGCAGTGAATGCTCCGGTTGGGCGTGCGGTTTTCGTGCGTACTCATAACACTACCTCCTCTGATTTCCCTCAAGTATCCGGGCCGTTTGGCCGCTCACAGTATGCCCGCGCCGCGCGCCTTCATACATCCCCCGCAAAAGTTCCCGGTTTTCCGCATTTTTCCGCAATTGTCACCAAAATGTTTCTGGTATTTCCCGGTTCGGTGTGGTAGAATGCCTCATAGATTGGAAAGGGGGTGTTTTCGATGATGAACACGATGATGAACGTTGTCTGGATTGTCGCGATTATCGTCTTTGGCGTCGTGGAGGGCGTGACGGAGGGCTTGGTGTCGGTGTGGTTCGCCATCGGGTCTGTTGCGGGACTGGTGATGAGCGTCCTGCACTACGGCACGCTCCGTCAACTGGCGGCGTTCGTCGTGGTGTCGGCGGTGGCGCTGGCGGCGACGCGCCCGCTGGTGCGGAAGTACGCCTCCGGGGCCTACACGCGCACGAACGCAGACCGCGTTATCGGGCAGGTCGGGCGCGTGACGGAGGCCGTCGACGCCGAACAGGGCGCGGTCTACGCAGACGGCAAGACTTGGACCGCCCGCAGTGCGGACGGCACCGTACTGCCTATGGAAACACAAGTCCGCGTCGAGCGGATAGAGGGCGTCAAGCTCTACGTAACCAGAGCGTAACGGACAGAAGGAGGAATTACTATGGGTTTCGGCGGCACACTGGCAATTCTGCTCGCACTGATTATCGTTCTCGTCGTGATTGTGCAGAATATCATCATCGTACAGCAGTCGAAAGCGTTCGTAGTGGAGCGCCTCGGGGCCTTCTACGATATCTGGCACGTCGGATTACACTTCAAAGTGCCTTTCATCATGCGCGTGGCGAAAAAGGTGTCCTTAAAGGAACAGGTCGCCGACTTCGCGCCCCAGCCCGTCATCACGAAAGACAACGTCACCATGCAGATTGACACCGTCATCTACTTCCAGATTACCGACCCCAAACTCTATACCTACGGCGTAGAGAACCCCATGAACGCCATCGAGAACCTCACCGCCACGACGCTTCGGAATATCATAGGCGACATGGAGCTTGACCAGTCCCTGACGAGCCGCGACACGATAAACACGCGTATGCGGTCGATTCTGGACGAGGCTACCGACCCGTGGGGAATCAAGGTCAACCGCGTGGAGCTGAAAAACATCATCCCGCCGCGCGAAATACAGGCGAGCATGGAAAAGCAGATGAAGGCCGAACGCGAGCGCCGCGAGGCAATCTTACAGGCGGAAGGCCAGAAGCAATCCCAGATACTGGTTGCCGAGGGCGAGAAGCAGTCGGCGATTCTGCGCGCCGACGCCGAAAAACAGGCCGCGATTCTACAGGCGGAGGGACGCCGGGAGGCCCGGATTCTGGAGGCGGAAGCGGAGGCGCAAGCCATTCTGAAAGTACAGCAGGCAATGGCCGATTCTCTGCGCATGCTGAACGAATCCGCGCCGAATGAGCAGGTAGTCAAGCTCAAAGCGCTGGAGGCCATGCAGAAACTCGGCGACGGCAAGGCGACGAAAATCATCATTCCGTCCGAGATTCAAGGCCTTGCGGGACTGGCCGCGTCGGCGAAAACGGTGTGGGAGACCTGCGAGCCGGAAAACTGAACCGAATCCCAATAAACGACCCTCTGACCGTTCAGAGGGCCGTTTTTATTGCCCCCTCCACCGTCCACGGCAGAGGGTGTTTTCAAATGTCAGGCGAGGAAATAGAGAATCTTGGCCATTTGCCCGCGCGAGATGTTGTTGCCAGAACGGAAATAGCCGTCGGAGTAGCCTTCGAGGATTCCGCGCGCTACCATGGTTCGTATATGCGGCACGGCGTAGGCCGGGATGGAATCGGCGTCCGGGAAGGGCAGTTCGGCGGAGCCGTAGCCGAGTTTCTGACTGCGCCCAATCATGGCGGAGGCGTGCGCGCGCGTCAGGCCGCTGTTGGGCATGAGATACGTTTTGCCGTCGGCGTCCTCCGCGCCGCGCATGATGTTCTCCGCGTACAGGGCTTTCAAAGCCGGGAGGGCCGACGCCGGAATCTCGTCCAAGTCGGCGTAGGGCAACTCCACGTCGGCGTAGGTGCGCCCGTCGAGGCCGATGGCACGCGCCAGCATGACCGCAAATTCCGCGCGCGTAATCACTTCGTAGGGGCGGTAGGTGCCGTCGGCGTAGGGCTCGGCGATGTTCCGGTTATACAGGAAGTTGATATAGTCTTTGGCCCAGCAGTCGGCGATGTCGTTGAACTTGTCGGCGACGTTGGCGGGGGCGATATCCACGGAGGCGCGCCCGATATTCCCGGAGGCGTCCTGCGCCGTGACGGTGACGCGCGTCGGTTCCTGTACGGTCGCGGCCTTGGGGAGCGTCACCGTGATGACGCCCGTCGTCGTATTGTAGGCGGCGGAGGCCGTGGCACCGTTCACGGCGGCGCGAATCGAGGCGCGCGGGAGAACGCCGTCCATGCTGTCCTTGACCGTCGCGGAAATCACGTTGTCCTTGCGCGACATGGTGACAGTCGGCGTGAGGGTG
>CAMHDB010000102.1 GCA_946183715.1 uncultured Oscillibacter sp. | reverse complement strand
GCAACGTCGTTTTGGATAAGAAGTACGGCTCCCCGCTCATCACCAACGACGGCGTGACCATCGCCAAGGAAATCGAACTCGACGACCCGTTTGAGAACATGGGCGCGCAACTGGTAAAGGAAGTCTCGACCAAGACGAACGATGTCGCGGGCGACGGCACGACGACCGCTACTCTGCTTGCGCAGTCGATGATTGCCGAGGGCCTGAAGAATCTCGCCGCCGGCGCGAATCCCATGATTGTCAAGAAGGGCATGGCGAAGGCCGTCGAGGCGGCAGTCGCGGAGATTAAGAAGCAGTCGCGCAGCGTCGACGGCTCCAAGGATATCGCCCGCGTCGGCGCGGTGTCGTCCGGCGACGAGGCCATTGGCAACCTGATTGCCGAGGCGATGGAGAAAGTCACCGCCGACGGCGTGATTACCATTGAGGAGTCCAAGACCGCCGAGACCTACAGCGAAGTCGTGGAAGGCATGCAGTTCGACCGCGGCTATGTCACGCCGTATATGGTCACGGATACCGAGAAAATGGAGGCCGTCATCGACGACGCCTATATCCTCATCACCGACAAGAAAATCTCCGTCATCACGGATTTGCTCCCCCTGCTCGAACAGATTGCCCAGTCCGGAAAGAAACTCGTCATCGTCGCGGAGGACGTGGAGGGCGAAGCGCTCAATACCCTGATTGTCAACCGTCTGCGCGGCACGCTCAACGTCGTATGCGTGAAGGCCCCCGGATTCGGCGACCGCCGCAAGGAGATGTTGCAGGATATCGCCGTACTCACGGGCGGCACGGTCATCAGCGAGGAAGTCGGGCTGGAACTCAAGGAGAGCGGCATTGAGGATTTGGGCCGCGCGCGTCAGGTGAAGGTCACGAAGGAGAATACGACCATCGTCGACGGCGCGGGCGACGCGAAAGCCATCAAAGACCGCGTGGCGCAGATTCGCTCCCAGATTGCCAACACCACCAGCGACTACGACAAGGAGAAGTTGCAGGAACGTCTCGCGAAGCTGTCGGGCGGCGTGGCGGTCATCAAGGCGGGCGCGTCGACGGAAACCGAGATGAAAGAGAAGAAAATGCGTATCGAGGACGCGCTCAACGCCACGCGCGCCGCTGTTGAGGAAGGCGTAGTCGCGGGCGGCGGCACGATTTTCGTCAACGTGATTCCCGCAGTGCTGGCCCTCACCGACACCGTGGAGGGCGACGAAAAGACGGGCGTACAGATTGTGGCGCGCGCGCTGGAAGCGCCTATCCGTCAGATTGCCGCGAACGCCGGCCTTGACGGCTCCGTGATTCTGGAGAAAGTCCGCACGTCGGGCAAGGACGGCTACGGGTTCGACGCCTACAAGGAGGAATACTGCGACATGGTGTCCTCGGGCATTATCGACCCGGCGAAGGTGACGCGTTCGGCGCTCGAAAACGCGGCGTCCGTGGCGGCGATGGTGCTCACGACGGAATCTCTGGTAGCGGATAAGCCGGAACCCCCGGCCCCGGCTCCGGCGGCCCCCGACATGGGCGGAATGTACTGATTCCGATACCACACGCAAAACGGGAGACGGTTCCCAGTTCGGGGGCCGTCTCCCGTGCTGTCAGTCCTTGAAAATCCGCGCCGGGTGTGGTAGTATGGAAGTCGCAAAGGAGGGTTGCATATGCGGCGGCACTATGTCACGCTCTGCGTCCA
Organism: uncultured Oscillibacter sp.; assembly: GCA_946183715.1. Lineage (GTDB taxonomy): Bacteria > Bacillota > Clostridia > Oscillospirales > Oscillospiraceae > Oscillibacter. The sequence goes on along the minus strand of CAMHDB010000102.1, from coordinate 5,139 downwards.
CGGCAACACGGTCGTGACTTATACGCGCACGACGGGCGGCGTAGAGGTTACGTTTGAACAGGCAAAAAACAAGGGCTTCAATACGGCAGTCATGGACTTGGACGGCGGGATTATTAGCAACGACGGCTTTGAACCCGCCGAGGCGGATTACTTCCGGCGTTTTTTACGCCGCAACCGTGACGCCATTGCCGAAGAAGCGGCAGGAAGCACCTGTAATTTTCCAATAGTAAGCGAAAAGCCGCCGGGGAATCCGGCGGCGTTCGTCAGCGATATCAGCCCTTCAAAAGCCCGTATTCTTTGAGCGTGTCGCGGATGTACGCCATATGCTCCGGCGACGGCTCGCACATGGGCAGACGGTACTCCCCGGCGTCGAGGCCCAGCAGATTCATCGCGGCCTTGACGGGGCCGGGGTTCACCTCGCAGAACATCGAGTCGCACAGCTTTTTCAACTGTACTTGCAGTTTCCCGGCGGCGGCGAAGTCGTTCGCCTTGCACAGTTCCGTCATGCGGCGCATTTCCGTGGGGTACACGTTCGCCACGACCGAAACCACGCCCTTTCCGCCCAGCGCGTAAATCGGCACGGTCTGGTCGTCGTTGCCCGACCAGACGTAGAAATCCTCCGGGCACAGGCGGAGAATGTCCTGTACGGCCCCGAGATTCCCCGACGCCTCCTTGATACCGTGCATATTGGGGTGTCCGGAGAGTTTCGCGCAGGTCTCCGGGGCGATACTCACGCCCGTGCGCGACGGGACGTTATAGAGAATACAGGGGCGCTCCACGGCGTCGAGAATGCGGAGGTAGTGCTGTACAAGGCCGTTTTGGGTGGCCTTGTTATAGTAGGGCGTGACAAGCAGGAGGGCGTCGGCGCCGGCGCGCTGGGCGTCTTTCGACAGCGCGACGGCGTGGGCGGTGTCGTTGGTGCCGCTCCCGGCGATAACCGGGACGCGTCCGGCGACGCGCTCGACGCAGTAGGCGATAGTCCGCAGGCGCTCCTCGTTGCTCATGGTCACGGATTCGCCCGTCGTGCCGCAGACAATCACGGCGTCGATACCGCTGTCAATCTGCCAGTCGATGATACGCCCGAAGGCGTCGAAGTCCACGCCGCCGGACTTGAACGGCGTCACAATCGCCACGCCCGAACCGGTGAAAATGGGGCTTTTCATATAGAATCCTCCATTCCTGATTGTCAGTCCAGATAGCCTTTCGCGCAGAGCAATTCGGCCAGCAGCACGCCGCCGCCCGCCGCGCCGCGTAGGGTATTGTGGCTCAGCCCGGCGAATTTGTAGTCGTACTGCGTATCGGGGCGCAGACGCCCGAGGGAAATCGCCATGCCGCGTTCGAGATTCCGGTCGAGGCGGGTTTGCGGGCGGTCGGGTTCCTCAAAATAGTGTAAGAACTGTTTCGGAGCGGACGGGAGTTGCAATTCCTGCGCGGGGCCGCGGAAGGCGTCCCAGTCGGCGCGAATCTGCTCAATAGACGGCTTGCGGTTCTCCGCGAACTTCATGAACACCGCCGCCATATGCCCGTCAAGACAGGCCACCCGGAAGCACTGCGCGGTAATCGACGGCCCCTCCGCCGTCACGATACGCCCGCCCTCGACGCGGCCCCAGAGTTTCAAGGGCTCCTGTTCGCTCTTCTCCTCCTCGCCGCCGATGTACGGGATACAGTTGTCAACCATTTCGGGCCAGCGCTCGAACGTCTTCCCCGCGCCTGAAATCGCCTGATACGTACACACCAACACGCGCTCCAGCCCGTACTTGCGGAGGGGGTGCAGGGCCGGGACATAGCTTTGCAGGGAGCAGTTCGACTTCACCGCGATAAAGCCGCGTTTCGTGCCTAAGCGCTTCTTTTGGGCGTCGATGACTTCCAGATGTTCGGCGTTGAGTTCGGGGACGACCATAGGAACATCAGGCGTCCAGCGGTTGGCGGAGTTGTTGGAGACTATCGGGCATTCGAGTTTCGCGTAGCGCTCCTCCAGCGCCCGGATTTCCTCCTTTTTCATGTCGACCGCGCAGAAACAGAAGTCGACTTGCGCGGCAAGGGCCTCGGCGTCGGCGTCGGCGTCGAGTACGGTCAACGCCTTCGCGGCGTCGGGAATCGGCTCGGACATCGCCCAGCGTTTCGATACGGCTTCCTCATACGTTTTCCCGGCGCTCCTGCCGCTCGCCGCGACGGCCACCAGTTGAAACCACGGGTGCGCCGCTAACAACGTCACGAAACGTTGTCCCACCATTCCCGTAGCACCAATGACACCTGCTTTATATTGTTTCACTGCTATTCACTCCCATGCGTTTATAGAAATATCAAAATGCGCTCTTCTGTCGGCGGAATCGCCCTGCGTGTGCGGGGAAAGGACAGGCCAAATCGGTCACTATCATTTTTAGGAGCACCCCCGCGTGTGCGGGGAAAGGCCATAGGAATCCCCAACAGAAAAGCGGAGAAATACTATCACGCTTCCCGCACCTTGTCAAGAGCGGAGAAAGTGTAACAAAGGACGGATTCCCCATGAAGACCAGTGATTTTTCCTACGACCTCCCGCCCGAACTGATTGCCCAGACGCCCGCCGAACGCCGTGACGCGTCGCGCCTCATGACACTGAACCGCGCAACGGGCGAAATAGCCCATCATCATTTCTATGATTTGCCGCGGTTTCTATGCCCGGGGGACTGTCTGATTTTGAACGATTCCCGGGTGATTCCGGCGCGCCTCATCGGACAGCGTCAGCCGGGCGGCGGCGTCAGCGAAATATTGCTCTTGACGGAGCGCGGCGGCGGCGTGTGGGAATGCCTCGTCCGACCGGGGCGGAAACTCCGCCCGGGGACGGTGGTCACGTTCGGCGGCGGGGAACTGTCGGCGGAGATACTCGAACACCTCAACAACGGAAACCGCCTAGTGAAATTCACATGGGACGGGATTTTCCTAGAAGTGCTGGAGCGCCTCGGGGAAATGCCCCTGCCGCCGTACATCCGGGAGAAACTCCGCGACCGCGACCGTTATCAGACGGTCTACGCGAAAATCAACGGGAGCGCGGCGGCCCCGACTGCCGGACTGCATTTCACCAAAGAATTGCTGTCGGAAATCGGGGCGCGGGGCGTTGGAATCGGTTCCGTGACGTTACACGTAGGCCTCGGGACATTCCGCCCCGTGCGGGAGGAGAACCCGTTGGAGCACGAAATGCACAAGGAATACTGTGTCGTGCCGCCGGAGACCGCCGAACTGGTGAACCGTACCCGGGCCAACGGCGGGCGGTGTGTCTGCGTGGGCACGACATCCTGCCGGACGCTCGAAACGTGGGCCGACGAAAGCGGAATCCTGAAACCCGGCGCGGGCTGGACGGGGATTTACATTTACCCCGGCTACCGCTTCAAAGTCACGGACGCGCTCGTGACGAATTTCCACCTGCCGGAAAGTACGCTGTTGATGTTGGTCTCGGCCTTCGCCGGACGCGAACGGATACTCAACGCCTACCGGGAAGCAGTCAAGGAGCGCTACCGCTTCTTTTCCTTCGGCGACGCTATGTTGCTTTTTTGAATCAATTTTCGCTGTTTCCGTCACGGTTTCGGAATAATCCTCGCAAAAACGCATAAAGAGGCGGAAAGCCCTGAACGTCGTATGTCCGGCGTTCAGGGCTTTTTCATTCGCCGCCGTCCCCTCGAAAAACAAAGGTATGGGACAGGCCGTTGCGGAAGGTGATGGTCTTGACCATGCCGTCAAGGATGATAATGCTGTCGATGATACTGGCTATAAAGGACTTCAGAACCCCAGCGTCAACACTCATGGCGAGGCGCTTGTAACAGATGTAAGAGCGATCCGTGAGATTTCTCGCAATGATGAACTCGCTGGCGCGTTGCACGAAATCCTCGTCTGTGATGGATTCCTGCCACGCGTCGGAGGACGCGAAGCCGATTTGTTCCGTCACCTCATCCAGAGATTCGATGAGCTTGGCTTTTTGGACAACGTATTCACGCTGGGACATGGCCTCATCTGAATAGAGGTACAGATTCGTCAGCCGTTCGAGGGCGCGTTCGAGGCGTTGCTTTTCAGCCCGGAGATTTGTCAGTTCGGAATCGGCCTTCCGTTTCTTTGTCCTGATTTTCACCGACTTGCCATAGATTTCCCCTGAAACGCCGCCAGCGGCAAGGACGTTGTAGAGGTCGTTCAGACCATCCGGCTCAATGCTGGCAATATGGGCGAAGGCGTTGCCTGTCAGCAATGCTGCCTGCAAGTCCCTTGGCGAACGGATTCCATCGAAGTTCCGCTGGGCGTTTAGCATATTGAGGACATAGTTGAACACGAACTCACCAAGGATGGGGTCGGAAGTTGATTTCCCCGTACACAGATTGGCCCGTTTGCGCTTTGTCGGGCAAAGATAGTTCGAGTACCTCCATCCATCCGCTTTCAGATTGCTCGGCGTGGCTCCCATCGGCTTTCCGCAGTTCCCGCAGAAGACCAGATTTCCAAAGACGTGCGTGTGTTTCCCGGCATGGACGCGTGTCTTTGAGAGGCGGGAGTTTGATTTCAAGGTTGCGACAATCCGCTCTTTCTGCTCGCGGTCAACGATTGGTACATGGTGGTCGCGGAACGTAACCCACTCCGATTCGTCCTTGACCTTCTGACGGTTGCCCTCTTTCAGCACATTGTAGCGGTAGTCGCCGCAGTAAAAGACGTTCCTGAGGATGATGAGCAGGGAGCATGGAGACCACTCGTTTCCGGCTCGGCTCCGGTAGCCTTTTTCGTTCAGTATCCGCGCCAGCCGCACAAGGGAACGCTGTTCCTCGTACATATCGTGAATCATCCGAACAAGCCGCGCCTCCGTCTCGTTGATACTGAAGACCATCGTCTCCGAATTGTAGTCATAGCCGAACGGAATCCTGCCGCCGTTCCAAATGCCATTGCTGGCTCTCGAAATCATGGTGGCGGTGACGCGCTCGGAAGTCATGTTGCGTTCCAGTTCCGCAAAGACGAGGATGATTTTCAACATGGCTTCGCCCATTGCCGTACTGGTGTCGAACTGTTCGTTTTTCGATACGAAAATGACGCCGAGGTCTTTCAGTTCCGTGTACATCGTGGCGAAGTCCAGCAGATTCCGGCTGATGCGGTCGATTTTCCAGACCAGCAGGTGGGTAAAGACGCCGCTGC
>CAMHDB010000101.1 GCA_946183715.1 uncultured Oscillibacter sp. | reverse complement strand
GGCGGGGACAATATCAGGCCTGTTTGGCCAGTTCGGTCAGGCGCGTGAACGCGCCCGGGTCGCTGATTGCCATTTCGGAGAGCATTTTCCGGTTCATCTCGACGCCGGCCTGCTTCAGCCCGTGCATGAACGTGGAGTAGTTCATGCCGTTGAGCTTGCAGGCGGCGGAGATACGCGTAATCCACAGGGCGCGGAAGTCGCGTTTTTTGAGGCGGCGTCCGGTATAGGCGTAGCTCAGGGACTTCATGACGGCCTGATTGGCCACGCGGAAGTGCTTGGACTTGCTGCCCCAGTAGCCCTTGGCCAATTTCAGGATTTTCTTCCTTCTCTTGCGCGACATCATCGCGCCTTTGACTCTTGCCATGTTCGTAACCTCCTGTCACATACGCCGGCTTATTTGTAGGGAATCATTCTGCGGATGGCGTCCACGTTGGTGGGGTCCGCGTACCCGCCGGCGCGGAGACGGCGCGTCCGTTTGGTGTCCTTCTTGGTGAGGATATGGCGCTTGTAGGCCTTGGCGCGCTTGATTTTGCCGGTCTTGGTAACACTGAATCTCTTTTTCGCGCCGCTGTGGGTTTTCAGTTTGGGCATGATGTTACTGCTCCTTCCGTGATTTCCGGGACGCCCCGGTTACTTGCCGACTTTCGGGGCGAGGAAAATGGACATCATCCGGCCCTCAAGCCGGGCGGTTCTTTCCAGACTGGCGACATCGGCGCACTGTTCGGCGAACTGGTTGAGAAGGTCGCGCCCGATATCCGTGTGGGCCATTTCGCGGCCCCGGAAACGGACGGAGACCTTGACGCGGTTGCCGTCGGCGATGAACTTCCGGGCGCTCTTCAATTTGGTGTTAAAGTCGCCCGTGTCAATGCCCGGAGACATTCGGATTTCCTTGATTTCCACCTGATGCTGATTCTTCCGGGCTTCCTTCTCGCGCTTGCTCTGCTCGAAACGGAACTTCCCGTAGTTCATCAGCTTGCAGACAGGCGGCTTTGCCTGCGGGGAGATTTTCACAAGGTCAAGGTCCTGTTCCTCGGCAATCCGCAACGCCTCTGCGGACGACATAATCCCCATCTGCTCGCCGTCGGAGCCAATCAGGCGAATCTCCCTGTCGCGGATATCCTCATTGAGTTCATGCACTTGCTTGCTAATGGCCGAAGCGCCTCCCTTCTAAATGACAAAACGCGGATACCGGGAAGGCGTCCGCATACGCGCCGTGCCCGGACAGCGCGGACGCGACGTGAAACAATGTAAACCTCTTTGCCGGCGGCTGGAGGTGGGGCGGACGCCATCCGCACACTTTGTTTTGTGGGGGGAATTGTAACATTCCGGCGCGGATTTGTCAAGCGGAATTTCGGCACACTTCCGTGTGCGGGGGCGAAGCCTCCCTCGCGCGGCGGGAGGCTTGAAAGCCCCGCGTCGACAATTATCTGCCGAAGTAGGAGAAGTGCATGTAGTCGTGGTAGCCGTAAGAGGGGTCGGAATGTCCGGCCCACGCGTTGCCGCCCCAGTCCCAGCCGTGCTCGGCGAAAATCCGGACGACGCTCCCGCCCGGCGTGATGGAATACGGGTCTTCCCCGGGCGTCCAGTGGTCGCCGACTATGGCCCCGCCGTCGCGCACCTGATAGTTGGCGTCCACGTTCATGTCGATGGCCGTACCTTGAATATGTTCGCTTCTGGAGTTCGTGCGCCACGAGTAGCCGCCGCCGTCCGTGATGGGGAACTGTTCCGGGTCGTTGTAAATCTCCGTGAAAATCGCCGTGACTTCCTCCGCCAGCGCGCTATTGACCGTGAGGTGTAAAGTCCCGGGGGACTTCTGCTGTCCGCGGAGTTTCCATACCGGGACTTCCACGGAAACCATGTGGCTTTCGCACTCCTCCGGCGAGTTATATTCAATCTCCGTGCGCGTGACGGTCTGCACCGTCTCCACGCCTTCCATATTCTCCATGCCCTCCGGGAGTTCCGGCGTCTCCACACCTTCCATATTCTCCATACCCTCCGGGAGTTCCGGCGTCTCCGTGACGGTGATTTCCTCCGTGTACTCGTTGCCGAAAATCAGCAGACGCTTCCGGGGATTGTCGCCGAGTTTCCGGAGCCAGAAGTCTTTCGACATGTACTCCTCGTAGGAAATCTGCCCCTGCCGGTACTGCGCGTCGGCCTCGATTTCCTCGCGTTCGGCCTGCGTCAGGGGCGCGAATTTCAGCGCATAGCGGCTTTGAATCGCGCTGACCCGCCCGTCCTGCGGGGCGACTTTGTAGCCCGTGGGCGCGTACACCGCCGCAAGTCCGGAGAGGCTGTCGCCGATACGGGCGCTGGCCTCAATCGCCCCGCCGACGGATTTGCCGTCGCCGTCCACGAGGTCGAACGCCAGCGCGACGACTTCCCCGGCGCGGAGGGAGTCGGCGGCGTCGACCGTGCGCATGAGCAAGACCGCCCCGTCGCAACGCCGCACGGTGTCAGCGCCGCCGAACGTGCCGTCGGCCTTGCCACGGACGATTCCCAAGTCATAGAGGCGGCGCACGGCGGCCTGATATCCGCTGTCGAGTTCGGCGAAGTCGGACAGCGGCGGGGCAGAGGAATTGCCGGAAGGGTCGTAGGCGGCCTGCCGGGGCGTCAGCGGGATGGACACCCCGTCTATGACGAGCCAGATATCCCCGGAGGAATCGGTCGTGACGGTCATATGGGCGTCGCCGTTGCCGTCCGCGGAAATCACGGGGGCGGTCGTATAGCCGTCGTCGTCCGAGGGCGCGGTCGTATAGCCGTTGTCATTTGCGGGCGCGGGCACGGTCGTATAGCCGTTGTCATTTGCGGGCGCGGGGGCGGGAGTGTCCGCCGTATAGCCGGAGCCGGACGCGGCAGGTAGTACGCGACTGAGCAGTACCGCCACATCCTGTCTGGAAATCGGCCCGTTGAGCGTGGAGAGCGTGACGGGAAGGAAATCATTCTGCAGCAGATAGCCCCTGTTCACCGAGACCTGATACCCGGCGGTTTTCCAGTCGGTACCGGAGGAGCGCGCGCCCTCGTAGGCCATCGGCGCGAACGTGCGGCTAATCATCGCCAGATAGTGCGCCCAAGTCAAGGTACCGTCGGGGTTCATGGTGCCGTCGCCGAGGCCGTTCATGATTCCGTGGGAGACCGCGCGCGTGATTTCCCGATAGGCCCAGTGAGCCGACGGCAAGTCCCGGAACGACTTGTCCGCCGCCAGCGCGCCCCCGCCCGACAGCAACAGGAATACCGAGAGCAGTCCGGCAAGTTTCCGTTTCATCTTGATTGTATCCTCTCTTTCGACGTGATTCGCGCGTCAACCGCCCGGCGCGCGCGCATATGTGAACGCCCGTCACGGAAACGGGCGGACGATTCACGCATGGTTCAGCCGCCAGTACAGGCCGCTGTAACGGCGCTGTTGCCAGTTATTCGCGGCCATCTCGCCGACGGCGTAGGGGTCGCCGACAAGAATCAGCAGTTCGCGGGCGCGTGTCAGCGCGGTGTACAGTACGCCGCGCGTCATGAGACTGCGCGCCGCCGGGACTGCCGCCAGTACCGCCGCGCGGTACTCGCTCCCCTGCGCCTTGTGTACGGTTATCGCGTAGGCAAGCTCCAACTCGTTGAGCATTTCGGGCGAAAACGGCGCGGCCCGCCCGTCGAAATCAATCAACATAGATTGCCCGGACGGGTCGATTTCCAGAATTTTCCCCACGTCGCCGTTGAAAATGCCTGTCCCGGCGCTGTTGTCGGGCTTCACCCATACGACATCGTAGTTGTTGCGCGTCTGCATGACTTTGTCGCCCTCGCGGAAAAGCGTGTCGCCCCAGCGGAGTTCGCGCTTCCCGGGGTCTTTCGGATTCAAGGCCTCCTGTAGGCGTCGGTTGAGTTCGACAGTCCCGCAGACGCCCTTCCGCGTCGGCGTGAGTACCTGTATCTGTTCGGACGGGATGCCCATGTTGTCCGGTAGGCGCGTCCGGCAGAGTTCGACAATCGTCGCGGCGGCCTGTTCGGGGGCGAAACGGCGTAGAAAGAAAAAGTCCCCTTGGTCATTCTGTAGGCGCGGGGCCTGTCCGGTATTGACGGCGTGGGCGTTGCGGATTATCGCCGACTGTTCCGCCTGCCGGAATACCTCCCGCAGGAAAACAGTCTGTATCCGCCCGCTCCGGATTAGGTCGGAAAAGACGTTCCCCGGCCCCACCGACGGCAACTGGTCGGCGTCGCCGACGAGTACCAGACGCGTACCCGGGCGCAACGCCCGCAACAGCGCCGAGAACAGCGGCAAGTCTACCATCGACATTTCGTCGACAATCACGGCGTCGGTCTGCAACGGGTCTTTCTCCGATTTCGTGAAAACTGTTTGTCCGGTCTCCTCGTCGCGGGTCATGCCGAGAAGCCTGTGTACGGTGCGCGCCTCCATGCCCGTGACTTCCCCCAGACGCTGTGCGGCGCGCCCCGTAGGGGCCGACAGTTCCATGTCGAGCCCCATCCGCCGGAACAGCGACACAATACCCCGTACCGTCGTCGTTTTGCCCGTGCCCGGGCCGCCTGTCAGAATCAGTACGCCCACCTTCGCGGCGAGGCGGACGGCCTCCCGCTGGTGTTCGGCGTAGGTGACGTGTAGCGACTGCTCCACTTCGTCGAGTACGCGGTCGGCCTGACGGCTTTTGTCGGGCGCGGCGGACAGCAACGCCTCCAGCCGGATTTGCGCCGACGTTTCCGCCTCCCACATCCGCCGCAGATAACACGCCTCCGCGTTTCCGACAGTCTCCCGTACAAGGACGCCTTGCGCCAGCAGGGTTTCCAATCCCCGGGCCGCGAGTTCCGGCGGACAATTCAACAGGCGCGCCGTCGTGTCGACGAGCTTCCCGTCGGGGAGAAATACGTGCCCGTTCTTCTCCTGATAGTTCAGGTTGTAGACAATCGCGGCCTGTACGCGCTGTTCGCTGTCGGGCGGGAAGCCCATGCTCATGGCAATGCGGTCGGTCAGTGTAAAGGATACCCCGTTGTCGTCCATCGACAACAGCCACGGGTTCTCCGTGAGAATCGACAGCGCCGAATTGCCGTAGCGCTCCCGCAGACGCGTGGCCAGTATGGGCGGGAGTTCGTAGCGCGACAGGAACGCCATCAGCCGCCGTAAGCCCATCGTCTGCCGGAACGCCTCCGAGAGTTCCCGCGCCTTCTTCTTTGTCATGCCCCGGAGAACCGTCAGCCGTTCCGGCGACTGTTCGAGTACGGAAAGCGTCTCCTCGCCGAATTTCTCCACCATGCGTTTCGCGGTCGTCGGGCCCAGCCCCTTGCAGACGCCCGACGACAAAAAGCTGTAAATCTCCGCCGGGTCTTCGGGCAAATGCCGCTCCACTTCCTCGGCGCGGAGTTGTTCGCCGTGTTGCGGGTGGGTCTCCCACGCGCCCGTAACCGACATCCCCTCCCCCGGTGCCGCGCCCGGGATACAGCCCACGACCGTCACGCTCTCGCCGTCCAGCGTGTTGAGCTTCAGGACGGTGTAGCCGTTCTCGGCGTTGTGGAAAATGACGCTCCGCACAGTCCCGTCAACGGTGGTTCTCTCGTTCATGTGTACTCCTTCTCTGTCAGCGTAGCCGGAACTCCTCCGCCGTGACGAGTTCCGCGCCCTCCTCGCGGTCGGCTAAATATTGCGCAAGGCGTCGGGCCTCGTCGGAAAGCCCGCAGTCGACGAGTACCAGACGCGACGCCGGGAGTTGTCGCAGAACGCGCCGTATCTCCCGCACGTCCTGCTCCATAGCGGGGGCCTCCCCGCGCAGGGAGAGCGCCAGAAGCAAGTCCGGAATCACGGGCCGCCCGGCGTGCAGAAGCGCCCCCGCCGCCAGCCATACGAGCGTGACTACGCCCACCGCCGCGAAAAACGCGAAAATCCCATCCTGAAAAGCCGTCATGTGTCCTCACCTCTCCCCATTCTATGAAAGCGGGGCCGGGTGGTGACTGCTAGCGCGTCTGCCCGAGTTCGGCTAAAATCGCCTCCTCGCGCGCGCGCATTTGCGCCTTTTGCGCGCCCTCGTCCATGTGGTCGTAGCCGAGCAAGTGCAGAACCGAGTGTACGACCAAGTACGACAGCTCGCGGCGGTTCGAGTGCCCGTACTCCTTCGCCTGCGCCGCGACGCGCTCCATAGACACCACCATGTCGCCGAGGGGCACACAGCCGGTATCCGGGTCGGCGTCGGCGGCGGGGTCGGGCAGTTCCCCGGGCGACAGGTCGAACGCCGGAAAGCTCAGTACGTCGGTCGGGGCGTCGACGCCGCGCTGTTCGCGGTTGATTTCGTGTATCCCGTTGTCGGAAGTCAGCAGAACGTCGACTTCACAGCGGAACGTCACGCCCTCCGCCGCCAGCGCGGTACGGATAACTCTCCGGATAAAGGCCCTTATGCCCTCGTCCATGCCGGGGACGGTGGCCCGGACGGAAATCAAATGCCGCTTCGCCATCAGCGCCGCCCCCTTGGCGCGGTACGGTGTACGCCCGGGGCGCGGCGCGCGTTCGCCGGGGGCGCTTCGCGCAACTCCGCGCCGTGCCGCTTCTCGTACTCCGCGTAGGCCTGTACGATGCGCTGTACCATCACATGCCGCACAACGTCCGCGTCCGTCAGCTCGCAGATTCCGATTCCCTCCACGTTTCGGAGTACGCGCATGGCCTCTTTCAGTCCGGACAGCTTGCCCTCCGGCAAGTCGATTTGTGTCGCGTCGCCCGTGATGACGATTTTCGAGCCGAACCCGAGGCGCGTCAAAAACATCTTCATCTGTTCGCGGCTGGTATTCTGGGCCTCGTCGAGAATAATAAAGCTGTCGTCGAGCGTGCGCCCGCGCATGTAGGCCAGCGGCGCGACTTCGATACTCCCGCGCTCCACGT
>CAMHDB010000100.1 GCA_946183715.1 uncultured Oscillibacter sp. | reverse complement strand
CGCCGGAGGAACTGGAAAAGCAGTCTCAGTCGTGGCTCTCGCGGCTGGTTCACCCGCCCACGAAAGCCGAAAAACTGCTCTCCGAAATGAGTATCCGCGACAAAGTGTATCAGCTTTTCATCGTCTTCCCCGACCAGTTGACGGGGAAAGCGCCCGTCACGGAGGCCGGGGAGGATGTCAAGGACGGTCTCGACCGCTACCCGGTGGCCGGGATTCTCTTCGACCGCGACAACATCCGCGGCGGGGAGCAAATCTATACCCTGCTCAAACAAATGCAGTCCTACAGCCGGATACCGTTACTTATGACCTGCGACGAGGAGGGCGGGCGCGTCAACCGCCTGATGAGCAACGCCGGGACGCCGTATGTCGGGCCCATGCTGTCGTACCGCGACAAGGGCCCCGGCACCGCCCACGCCAACGCCATCACGATTGCGCACGGCCTGACTTCCTGCGGCTTCAATATGGACTTCGCGCCCGTCGCCGACGTGTGGTCGAACCCCGCCAACACGGTCATCGGGAACCGCGCGTACAGCACGGACTTCGACGAGGCCGCCGAACTCGTCCGGGCGGCGGTGAACGGCTTCCACGAGGGCGGCGTGGCCTGTACGCTCAAGCACTTCCCCGGACACGGCGATACTTACGAGGACAGCCACAACGGACTTGCCAAGGTCTACCGTACCAAACAGCAACTTCAGGACGCGGAGTGGAAGCCGTTCCGGGCCGGAATCGCCGCCGGGGTCGACGCCGTGATGGTCGGGCACCTTGTCGCCGGAGAAATCGACCCCGAACCCGCCACGGTTTCCCGCGTCATGGTCACGGACATTCTACGCAACGAACTCGGCTTTACAGGCGTCATCATCACGGACAGTTTACAAATGGACGCCGTGACGGAAAATTACACGTCCGGCGAAATCGCGTTACAGGCCATCGAGGCGGGCGTCGACATCCTGCTAGCCCCCGAATTTCTCAGCGAGGCGGCGGAAGCGTTACTCTCCGCCGTCGAGGAAGGACGCCTTCCCGAAAGCCGTATCGACGAGAGCGTGTCGCGGATTCTGAACCTCAAAGAGGCCTACGGCCTCCTCGGCTGACGGGAATTTCCGGATTTTGCCGGAACATGTCACCGAACTGTCACTTTTTCGTAACCGAAAAGAGGTGAATTTCTTGCGCGTGGCGGGTATGATTACGGAGTACAATCCGCTCCACCCGGGACATCTCCGCCTGGTGGAGACCATCCGGCAGAGACTGGGCACGGATGCCGCCGTGATTTGCTGTATGAGCGGCGACTTTGTCCAGCGCGGCGACCTCGCCGTTGTGCGGCGGCAGGCGCGCGCGAAAGCGGCTGTGATGAGCGGCGTCGACTTGGTTCTGGAGTTGCCCCTGCCCCAGTCCGTGTCCTCCGCCGAGGGATTCGCCGAAGGCGGCGTTGGCCTCCTGCTGGCGACGGGCCTTGTAGATACCCTTGTGTTCGGAAGCGAGCGCGGAGACACCGCCGCGCTCCAAGAGGTGGCCTCTGTCTTGCTGTGCGAGAACTTTCCCGCCGCCCTCCGCAGAGAATTGGCCTCCGGTATCTCCTACCCCGCCGCCCGGCAGAGGGCAGTTTCCAGACTGGCCGGGGCCGCCCTCGCGGACGTGCTCTCCCGGCCTAACGACCTCTTAGGCGTGGAATACTGTAAAAGCCTTCTGCGCCGCGCCTCCGCCGTGCGGCCTCTTGCCGTCCGGCGCGAGGGCACCCCCCACGGGCTGAACCAGTCCCGGAATGCCGCCCTGCCGTCCTCGACCGCCATCCGTGTCCTCCTGCGCCGGGGCGAACGGACGGCGGCCCTGTCGCGTATGGCCCCCGCCATGCGGGAGTGCTATTTGCAGGAAGAAGCCGCCGGACGCGCGCCCATGCTCTACGAGACACTCGAACGGGCGATTCTCTACCGCCTGCGCGCCATGTCGCGGGAGGAGTTTGCGGCGTTCGACGAGGGCCGCGAAGGCCTCTCCAACCGCCTCTACGAGGCGAGCCGGGACACGGTGTCCGTCCGCGAGACGCTCGAACGCGCCAAAACGAAACGTTACCCCATGTCGCGACTGCGTCGCATGCTTCTCTGGGCCGCGCTGGGCCTGACGGAACGCGAACGCGCCCTGCGTCCGGCGTACCTGCGCCCGCTGGCCGTGAGCGCCACGGGCCGGAAATTGCTGGCGCGTATGCGAACCCGCGCCGCGCTCCCGGTACTGACCAAGGCCGGGGACGTGGACAGACTAGGCCCCGACGCCGGGGCGCTCCTGCGACTGGAAGCCCGCGCCGCCGACCTGTACGCGCTGGCCTGCCCCGTTACCGCCGCCGCGACGGGCGGCGCTGTCTGGAAAGAGCCGCCTTGGATTGCGGACGCCGCCTCTTTCGGAAAGGATGTTCCATGAAACCGGAAAACCATGTACGCACCCCACTACGGACTTTGTACGGTCTTGTCCTGCTGGCGCTGGCCATCGTACTGCTGTCGGCCTGCGCCCTGCGCACTGCCCAAAGCGTCACACCCGACCCGACGCCCGTCGGACTGCCCGAAAATATTACCTGCGAAATCGTCACCGAGCCGGAGAGCGACATTTCCCGCGCCGACGACGGCGCCATCCTCGCCGCCTACAGCTACCAGTTGCCCGTGATGAGCCTGTACCGCCTCAACGGCGCGCCCGTCACCGAAGAGACCGCCGAGAACAGCCGCGAACTCGACGCCGTCGAAATGGCAAATACATTCAATCGGGCGTTTCAGGAGTGGAAAGCCGAGGCTGACTTCGCCGCGCTGGAAGAACTCGCCCGAAATGACTACGCCCAAAAACAGGCCGAGAATCAGAAATGGGATTACCACTACGAACAGGGCCTAGAAAGCGACATCTACCAGACGGAGCGCTTTGTCAGCGTCTCCGGGCGCTTCTACTACTACGCCGGGGGCGCCCACCCGAACACCGTCCTGTTAGGCTGGAACTACGACATGGAGAAGGGCGCGTTCTTCTCCGCCGGACAGCTCTTTCAGGATACCGAGGCCGTCACGGAGGAATTGCTTCATATGGCCCAAGAGCGCGCCGCGGAATGGAATATGACGCCGGAGGAATTTTTCTGGGAGGACTACCCGGAAATCCTCAACGGCTGGAGTGAACGCTCCGCGGTCGTCACGTTCGACCAGTTCAACATGACGATATCGTTCTCGCCGTATGTCATCGCCTCCTACGCCGCCGGGGAACAGATTTTCACCATCCCGCTGACGTGGCTCCGGCAATACATGAACCAGTACGGGCAACATCTCTTCTCGAATTAAACAGACGCGCGGGGCCGTCGGAAGGACGGCCCCGTTTCTTTGCATACTCCGGCGCGGGCGGGGTACCCTACAGAAAATCGAAAACAGGGCTTGACAAAGCCCCGCCGAAATGGTATAGTTTCCGCAGGCAGTTAGTTTGATAAGACTAACTCAATGGGGACGGGCGCGGGCAGGCACGCCTGTCTTTTCGGAAGATAAGTTAGTGTAAACTAACAGAGGCAGGAGGAACCGCGAAGCATGAACCGTAGCTTTGAAACCGCGCTGGCGGCGTACTGCGCGCCGACTCTGTCGGGCCTGAAACCCGCAAGTCTTTTCCACTGGGCCGGGAATCCGCGCGAGCTGGCCGCGTGGAGCCGGAAACTGTCCCGTTTCGGAATCGGCGTGCGGAGCCTGAAACGCTGTCCGGACGGCGGCTGTCTGCTCTACCTGTACCGCGTCCGGGCGATGGAGCGCGTCCTGTCCGACGCCGGAAACGCCGCCTTCCTGCGCTCTTTCGGCTACGCCCCCGAGCACGGCGTAGACGCCCTGCTGGGACGCCTCCGCGAGAGAATCGGCGGAAACGGGGCGTTTCCGCACGAAATCGGCGTCTTTCTGGGGTATCCGCTGGAAGATGTCCGGGGATTTATCGACAACGGCGGGGCAAACTATACCTGCTGCGGCTGTTGGAAGGCCTACGGCGACCCGGAGGCCGCCCGGCGTAAATTCGCGGCCTACCGCCGCTGTACGGAGCTGTACCGGGAAAACCTGCGGCAGGGAATCGCGCTGGAAGCGCTGATTACCGCGTGAACATTCGGCGGGGTTCGCCGTTTGAATACCATCGACAAGGAGAATGAGCTATGAGCAAAATCGCGGTCGTATACTGGAGCGGCACGGGCAACACGGAGACCATGGCGAACTGTATCGCCGAGGGGGCCAAGGACGCCGGCGCGGAAGTGGACGTTGTCAACGTCACCAGCGAGGGCGACTTCACCGCCGACCAGTTGGGCGGCTATGACGCCGTGGCGTTCGGCTGTTCCAGTCAGGGCACGGAGCAGTTGGAGGAGAGCGCGTTCGAGCCGATGTTCGCGGCGCTGGAGGATTCGCTGTCCGGCAAGAAGGTGGCGCTGTTCGGCTCCTACGGCTGGGGCGACGGCCAGTGGATGCGGGACTGGTGCGACCGCTGCAAGGCGGCGAAAGCAGTCCTGTTCGACGACGGCCTGACCATCAACGAGGCCCCCGACGACGGCGGGCAGGAGACTTGCCGCGACATGGGCAAGGAACTCGCCAAGTGGTAAAGCGCATAACGGCACGGCGTCCCGGTTCGTCCGGGACGCCTCTTTTCTGTATGAACGCGCCGGGATTTCCCCCGGCACGGCGGCGGAAAACCTCTCCCGTGTTGTCACAAGGCGGCTATTCCTCCATGTCAACCGTGATATGGTCCGTGCCGTAGCGGTCGAACTCCGACAGGTACGCGTCAATCCGCGCCTTTAGGGCCTCGTAGTTCTCCCCGGTCATGGGTTCGCCGTCCATGTCGCGCAGGGCCAGCTCCTCGGCGAGAATCTCGAAAAACGTCACGTCCTCGTACTGCTCGATGACCTCGTGAATGCCCCCCTCCGCGAACGCCCGCGACGGTATCAGCTCCCCCTCGTAGAGCTCCACCAGCTTGCTCATGCGGTGGTGCAGGCAGTGCGAGAAAATCGCGCTTTCCAGCGCGTCGTACTCCCGGATACGGTCGCCCTCCTCCCGCGTCGAGTTGATTATCCAGTTGCCTATGTACACGAGGTCAAGCAGGTAGCGGAACTGCTGTTCCGACAGCTCAATCTTCATCGACGACACCTCCCGATACTTTGCCCCCCATTATAGCATACGCCCGCGGGAATTTCCAGCTGAAAAACCGGGAAAAAAGACAAAACTCTGTCTTGCGGCTTTGCCAGAGACATAGTATAATATGCCCCGAACACTGCGACGGCTCAGGAGGTATCGCTATGAACGAACACCAACCGGACGCCCGCCCCGTCGGCGTCTTCGATTCCGGCCTCGGAGGGCTTACGGCGATTCGCTCCCTCCTGCGCATTCTGCCGGAAGAGAACCTTGTCTACTTCGGCGATACCGCCCGTGTTCCCTACGGCAACCGCGCCCCCGAAACCATCCTGCAATACGCACGGCAGGATGTCCGCTTTCTGCGCTCCTTCCACCTGAAAGCAATCGTCATCGCCTGCGGCACCATCTCCACGACTTCCCTTGACACCCTGCAAGCCGAAAACCCCGACTTGCCCTTTGTGGGCGTCGTATCCCCGGCCTGCCGCCGCGCCGCCGAACTCACCCGCCGGAAACGCGTGGGCATTATCGCGACCCGCGCCTCCGTGCGCTCCGGGGCCTACGAGGCCGCCTTGCACCGCATTGACCCCGAAATTACGGTCATTGGCAAGCCGTGCCCGCTGTTCGTGCCGCTCGTCGAGAACGGGCGCTTCCGGCGCGGCGACATCGTCATTGAGACCGTCGCCCGCGAGTACCTCACGCCCCTGTTGCAAGAGAATATCGACACGCTCATACTCGGCTGTACGCACTACCCGTTGTTAGAGGAGGTTATCGCCGACATCTGCGGGCCGTCGGTGGCGCTGGTCTCCGCCGGGGAGGAGTCCGCCTACGAGTTGAAGCGGCTCCTGAAGGCGCGTAACCTGCGCGGCGACCCGTCCGCCGCCGGGGAAGTGCAATTCTACGTCAGCGACCGGACGGAAGATTTTGAAAATACGGCGTCGATTTTCCTCCGGGAGAATCTGCGCCACACTGCACGGAGGGTTGACATTGAACAGTATTAAGAACTCGAAACGCACCGGAACCGCGTCCCCCGCGCCCAGACAGGAGGACGATACCCCCCCGGACACGCGAAAGCCTATGGAGGCCGAAACCGCGGTTTCCGTACTGCCTTCGCAGTCCCGCGACAGTCTCCCCGTCCTGCTGACCATCCACTCCGAGCAGGACATCGACACCCCCCAGCAGGACAATATGGAACTGCTCACGGAGGGCACCATGCGCCTCGCGCCCGACTGCCTCACGCTGACGTATCGCGAAAGCGTCCTGACGGGCATGGAGGGCACGACCACCGTCTTTGAGATGTACGGCCCGAAAGTCATACTCCGGCGCGTGGGGGCGGTCACGTCCCAGATGATATTTGAGGAGGGCCGACAGCATACCTCCCTCTACGAAACGCCCCTCGGCGAACTCTCCATCGACATCCAGACCGGGTACCTTCGCAACTCCGTGACGGAGAGCGGCGGACTGCTCGAAATCCGCTACTCGGTCTCCGTCGAAAACGCCAGCGCCGGGAAGAACCGCTTCCGGATGAAAGTCCGGCGCAAGCGCGACAACTCGCAGTGAAAAGGACGAACATCATGAACATGATACAAGAGGCCTACCAACAAATCCAGTCCCTGACGCTGGACGCCTGCCGCGCCGCCGTCGCCGACGGAGTATTACCGGAGGCGCAACTGCCGCCCGTGTCCGTAGAGATTCCCAAAGACCCCGCCAACGGCGACTTTACGACTACTTTCGCCTTGGCCGCCGCAAAAGCCTTGCGGAAACCCCCG
>CAMHDB010000099.1 GCA_946183715.1 uncultured Oscillibacter sp. | reverse complement strand
TCTGTGCGCATTATAGCACATTAGCAGGGTGTGTGTCTCCCTTTTTGGTTGCGGCTATTGCCCGCGCTATGACATTACCGTTATTTTTGCGACATGAGCTCGTACATGACGGCCTTGATGGTGTGCATGCGGTTCTCCGCCTCGTCAAAGACGATTGAGCGCGGCGACTCGAATACTTCGTCCGTGACCTCCATGGCGTCCCGGTGGAAGCGTTCGCCCATTTCGCGCCCGATGTCCGTCTTGAGGTCGTGGAACGACGGCAGACAGTGCATGAAGCGGCATTGTTCCCCGGCCCTGTCCATCAGCTCCATTGTCACCTGATACGGCGCCAGCGCGTCGATACGCTCCTGCCATACCTTCACGGGCTCCCCCATCGAGACCCAAACGTCCGTGTAGAGCACGTCCGCGCCCTGTACGGCCTCCGCGGGGGCCTCCGAAAATTCGAGTACCGCCCCGGTCTCCTTCGCGATTGCCTGACAGGTTTCGACCAACTCTGCCCCGGGCCAGTAGGACTTCGGCGCGCATGCCACAAAGTGCAGTCCCATCTTCGCACAGCCGACCATGAGACTGTTACCCATGTTGAAACGCGCGTCACCCAGATAGACCAGTTTCGCGCCGCGCAACTTCCCGAAATGCTCCCGGATTGTCAGGAAATCGGCCAGTACCTGCGTCGGGTGGAACTCGTCCGTCAGGCCGTTGAAGACCGGAACCCCGGCGTAGCGCGCGAGTTCGTCTACGATGGACTGCCCGTAGCCCCGGTATTCGATTCCGTCGTACATCCGTCCGAGTACCCGCGCGGTGTCCGCGATGCTCTCCTTGACGCCCATCTGACTGCCCGTGGCAATGTAACTGCTCCCCATGCCGAGGTCGCGCGCCGCCACTTCAAACGCGCAACGCGTCCGGGTGGAAGTCTTCTCGAAAATCAGCGCGACGTTTCTGCCCTCCAAATAGCGGTGCGGAATACGCGCCTTCTTTTTTGCTTTGAGGTCGGCGGCGGTGTCGAGGAACTGCCGTATTTCGTCGGGTGTGAAGTCCAGCAGTTTTAGAAAGTGGGTGTGATTTTCCATAATTCCTCCGGGGTTCAGGCAAGAACCTTCTTCATAATGGCGAGGCCGTCGTCCATCTCCTGTTTCGTGACGACCAGCGGCGGCAACAGGCGCATTCCCGCGCCCGCCGTCAGGACGAGCAGGCCGCCGTCAATCAGGCGGTTGGCGAGTTCGCGGTTGCTGTAGCCGTCCGCGACGGAGATACCTATCATAAGCCCCATGCCGCGCGTCGCGCCGAAACAGGGCAGTTGCAAGGCCTCAATGGATTCGCGCAGGTAGCGCCCCTTCTCCGCGACTTCCGCAAGAAAGGCGTCGCTGAGCGTCTCCTGTACGACCAGCGCGGCGGCGGCGCAGACGGGGTTCCCGCCGAAAGTCGTGGCGTGTGTGCCGGGGCCGAGTACGTCCCGGCACTTTTCGTTGGCCAGTATGCCGCTCATGGGGAGCCCGCCCGCGATTCCTTTGGCGAATGTCAGCGCGTCGGGCGTCACGCCGTACTGCTGGAACGCGAACAGCGTACCCGTCCGCCCGATACCTGTCTGTACTTCGTCGACCAACAGGAGCCAGTCGCGCTCGGCGCAGAGCCTCGACAGCGCCGCGACATAGTCCTTATCCAGCGGCAACACGCCGCCCTCGCCCTGTACCAGTTCGACCAGTACGGCGCAAACGTCCTCCCCCGCGACGGCGTTCAGGGCGTCCATGTCGTTTGCGTCGGCGTAGCGGAAACCCTCCGTGAACGGGAAAAAGTAGTTGTGAAAGACTTCCTGTCCGGTGGCCTTGAGGGTGGTAATCGTGCGCCCGTGGAAGGAGTTCTTGAGGCTGATAATCGTCGCGCGGCCCTGCCCGTAGCGGTCGAAACTGTACTTGCGCGCCAGCTTGATAAGCCCCTCGTTGGCCTCGCCGCCGCCGTTGGCGAAAAACGCCGCGCTCATCCCGGTACGCTTGCAGAGAATCTCCGCAAGCCGCGCCGCCGGTTCCGTATAGAACAGGTTGGAGACGTGCCCCAGTTTCCGCGCCTGCGCCGCGATAGCGTCGGCCCACGGCGCGTAGCCGTAGCCCAAATCGCACACGCCGATACCGCTCGTAAAGTCGATGTACTCCCGGCCCTCGGGGTCGTAGAGCCGCGCGCCCTGCCCGTGGTCGATAACCACCGGAAAGCGCCCGTAAGTCGGCATGATATACTGTTGGGTCAAGGCCCGGATTTCTTCGGATGTCACGTAATGTCACTCCCTTGCTCAATCTTGATTCGCTGGTCTTGGTACAAGTCATTGCGGAGCAGTTCGGCGCTACTGCCCGCGAAAGCCTCCGCCGCCTCCGCGTCCCCCTTCAACTGCCACATGAACCACGCCGTTACGTATCCGTCCGCGCTGTAAAGCATTTCGCCGTGTTCCGCGCCGCTACGCCGCGCCATTGCTTTCGGCCCCGGAATCTTGTCATAGATTGCCGTCATTGCCTCAAAGGGCAAGACTACCTTTGTCTCAAAGTCTCCCTCCGTCCCGGCGAACATCAACAGCGGAATGGAAACTTTGCCCGGTTCATAATCCCATCCTAAAGCGCGGGCTGTCTCCTCGCCCGTCGGCGACAACGCCACCGCCGTTTTGTACAGGGAGCTGTATTCGCCGAGCGTGACCGCATGGAGAACGCCCGCGCCGCCTTGGGAATGTCCGGAAATTCCGATATTGTCCGTGTCCAGCTTCCCGTAGAAAACGCTGTCGGGGTCGGCGTTCTGTTCCAGCAGATATTGTAACGTCCGGTCGGCGCTCTCGCCCGTTCCCGTACTGGGGTCTTCATTCCCCGCGACGACGAATCCCCACGAGGCCAAATGCCGGAACAGCGCCTTGTATTTTGAGCCGGGCGTCCCCGAGCCGTTCAGAAAAAGTACAACGGGGTATTTGCCGCCGCTTTCCGTCAGCTCCGCCGGATAATAGATTTCAAACTTTTTCAGCGGTTCCGGGGCGGGTTCCTCCCGGTACTTGACTTTCAGATTTCCGTTTTCCAGATAGCGCGATTCTATCCCGCCGCCCGTTTTGACGGTTTTCGAGTAGTTGCGCGGCACAGCCGGGGATATCGCGAGCAACAGGAGAACGCCCGCGACGAGAGCGAGAAGCGCCAGTAGGGCAATCGCCGCGATTTTGAACGCCTTGCCGGTTATGCGCCCCGCGTGTTTTACGAAAGAGGTAATCATAAAGCGCCGTCTCTCTTAGTCGTCGATAGGATAGGGATAAACGCGGCGGAGCATATCAATGAGCGTGGATTTTTTCTCGTGAATTATCATGGTGCCGATTCCCTTGGAACTGAGAAGTTCAATCAGAATCGAGTGGGGGATGCGCCCGTCAATAATGTGGACATATTCCACGCCGCCCATGACCGCCTCCAGACAGCAGTTGATTTTGGGAATCATGCCGCCGGAGATAATGCCGCTGCGCATAAGTGCCGGGATGTCCCGCAACTGTACGACGCGAATCAGCGTATTTTCGTCCTTGGGGTCGCGGAGCAGTCCGCGCACGTCCGTTAAGAGGATGAGCTTTTCGGCGCACAGGGCCTGCGCGAGTTGGGCGGCGGCGGTGTCGGCGTTGATATTGTAGGCGGTGTCCGCGTCCACGCCCTGCGCCACCGTCGAGACCACCGGAATGTATCCGCTGCCCAGCACGCTCTCAATGGGCTTCGGGTCGACGCCCGTAATGCGTCCGACGAGGCCGTATTTCTCGTCGAGCTGGACGGCCCGGAATAACGCGCCGTCCATGCCGCAAAGCCCGATTGCCTTCCCGCCCATGCGGTTAATCTGCGCGACTAAATCCTTGTTGACCTTGCCGCACAAAACCGACTGTACGATGTCCATCGTCTCGCGGTCGGTGTAGCGGAGGCCGTCCACGAAACGCGACTGGTGCCCGGTTTTCTTCAACATCTCGTTGATTTCGGGCCCGCCGCCGTGTACCATCACCACGCGGATTCCCACCAGACTTAGCAGGACAATGTCGCTCATGACGGCTTTCCGGAGTTCCTCGGAAATCATGGCGTTTCCGCCGTACTTGATGACTATCGTCTTGCCCGTGAACTGCTGGATGTAGGGCAGGGCCTCCACCAGCGTCTGGGCCTGTACTTCATGGGAGGCCATACGCGCCGCTCCTTTCAAGTCCGGTAGTCCCCGTTGATTTTGATATAGTCGTAGGTGATGTCACAGCCCCAGCAGGTACACGCCGCGCCGCCTTCGCCCATGGTGATTCTGATTTCCACGTCGTGTTCCGTGAGAATCCGCTTGGCCTTGTCCTCGTCGAACTCCAGCCCGCGCCCGTTCGCGCATACGGCGATTTCCCCCGCCGCGCTCGCGAAAGACACGTCGACTTTCTCCGGGTCGAACGCCTCCCCGGAATAGCCCATCGCGCACAGCGCCCGGCCCCAGTTGGCGTCCGCGCCGAATATGGCCGCCTTCATCAGCGTGGAGGAAATGACCGACTTTGCAATCGTCTCCGCGCTCTTGACGCTCTCCGCGCCGCTGACCGTACACGTAATCAGATGTTTCGCGCCCTCGCCGTCGGAGGCCATTTCCCGCGCCAGCCGCACGCAAAGCGCCTGTAAGGCTTCCAGAAACGCGTCGTAGTCGGGGCCCTTCGCCGTGATTTCCGCGTTGCCCGCGAGGCCGTTCGCCAGTACTATGCAACTGTCGTTCGTGGAGGTGTCGCCGTCCACGCTGATACGGTTGAAGCTGACCTCCGCCGTCTCCAGCAACGCCGCGCGAATCATGCCGGACGATATCGCGCAGTCCGTAGTCAGGAAGCACAGCATAGTCCCCATGTTGGGGTGAATCATGCCGCTACCCTTGGCGATTCCGCCGATACGAACCGTTTTTCCGCCGATAACCGTCTCGACAGCGGCCTCTTTTTTCGCGGTGTCCGTGGTCATGATGGCGTGTGCCGCCGCGTCGCTCGCTTCCGCCGACGCGTCCAGCGCGTCGTAGAGCTTCCGCACGCCGCCCTCGATGGCCTCGATATTCAGCGTCTGCCCGATGACGCCCGTTGACGAAACCAGTACGTCTCCGGGTTCACAGCCGATAACCCCCGCCGCCGCCGCGCACATCCGCTCGGCGTACTCCTCGCCGTGCGGCGCGCAGGCGTTGGCGTTGCCGCTGTTGGCGATGACCGCCCGCGCCACGCCGTTTTCGAGGTGGGCGATATCGACGTGAATCGGCGCGGCCTTGACGACGTTCCGCGTGAATACCCCCGCCGCCGCGCAGGGCGTCTCCGACACAATCAGCGCAACGTCCTTTTTCCAGTCGGCGTGCGTCTTGACGCCCACATGGATACCCGCCGCGCGGAATCCCTTCGCGGCGCACACGCCGTTCTCGATAAATTTCATAAAGTTCCTCCTGATTTCCGTCTTGAATCCGGCAGTTCCGGGTACATGGCTTCCAGCAGTCCCGCGAGGTACGCTTTGCTGTCCACGTCGTCTACTAGCAACATCGGCTTCGCGCCGGGGTAGGGCGTCTCGTAGGAGACGCTCCGCAGGTAGTTGGCGGCGGCTTTTACGGGCTTGACAAGCAGACGGTTGTCGTAAATCCCGCCGAACAGCTTCCCGCGACAGTAGAGCAGAAATTCGCCCATCATGGGCCGGGAGGTAATCCCGTCGCAGTCCGACAACTGGTCGAGGATGAAGCGCAAGTATTCCTGTCCGGAGGCCATTGCAACACCCTCAATCCAGATTCAGCCCGGCGGTTTCCGGGAATCCCAGCATGATGTTCATATTCTGCACCGCCGCGCCGCTGGCCCCCTTGCCGAGATTGTCGAATAGCGCCGTGACCGTCACGCGCTCCGCGTTGCCCGATACCACGACCGACAGCGTATCGCGCCCCGACAGCGCCGCGCCGTAGAGCAGATTCGGCGCGCCGTCCGGCACCGACACCACCCCGCGCCCCGTCTCGTAGTGTGCGCGGTAGATGTCACGTAATTCCTCCGGCGTTCCGACGCCCCGCAGTTGCGACATATGCAGAGGCACCGTCGTCGCCATGCCTTTATAGTAGTCGTCGACAACGGGACTGAATACCGGGGCGGCGTCCAGTCCGCAAACGACGCGCATTTCAGGCAAATGTTTATGGGCCTGTGAGAGCGCGTACACGCCCGGACTTGACAGTAATGCTTCCCTGTCCGGGGCCTCGTACTGCGCAATCATTTTCTTTCCGCCGCCGGAATAGCCCGTCAGGGAGAAGCACGAGAGCAAAGCGTCTTTCGGCAGTACCCCCGCCGCCACTAACGGGTATACGACGCTGATAAAGCCCGTGGCGTGGCAGCCCGGATTCGCGACGCGCGTACTGCGTGTAATCGCGTCCCTGCGCGCCTCCGAAAGTTCCGGGAATCCGTAGGCCCAGCCGGGGGCCGTGCGGTGCGCCGTCGACGCGTCGATAATTTTCGTCCCGGGGTTCTCCACAAGCCCGACAGCCTCCAGCGCCGCCGCGTCGGGCAGACACAGAAAGACCAAATCCGCCGCGTTCATCAGCTTTTTGCGCTCCTCTATGTCCTTACGCTTTTCCCCGGCAATGAGCAAAAGTTCGATGTCGTCGCGGGCCGACAGGCGGCTGTAGATTTGCAGTCCGGTCGTGCCCTCCTTGCCGTCAATGTAGACTTTCGGTTTCATGTGTCCGCGTCCTCCTGCTGGCGCTCGGCTACAAAGTCCTCAATGTCCTGAATCTGGCGCGTCGTCTCGCGAATCGCGGGGCCGCCGTAGCTGTTGCGTAAGGCCATACAGTTTTCGAGGCGCAAGGCCTTGTAAACGTCGTCGCCGAACAGCTCCGACTCCGTGCGCAGTTCCTCCAGCGACAGCTCCTCCAGCGACTTCCCCTCCCTCGTACAGTACGCCACGAGGCGTCCCGTGACGGTGTAGGCGTCGCGGAAG
>CAMHDB010000098.1 GCA_946183715.1 uncultured Oscillibacter sp. | reverse complement strand
AGAATCTTGCCCGCCTTGAACACCGGAACCACCGACGGCCCAATCTGCATGGGCTCCTTGGTCTGGGGATTGTTCGCGACACGCGCCGCGCGCTTGCGTACCTCAAACGTACCGAATCCGACGAGTTGCACCCGTTCGCCCTCGCGCAGGGCCTGTGTGACTACGTCAATAAAGGCCGTAATCGCCGCGTCGGCGTCCTTCTTGGAGAGGTCGGCCTTGTCCGCCACCGCGCTGACTAATTCGTTTTTGTTCATGATTGGGAATCCTCCTGTGTGTGATGTTCTGTTTCTTTTGCTTGTTTCCAGAGCGCGACTAAACCCGCCTCCGTGTACTCCGAAAGGGGCCTGTCCGCGCCGTCCTCCACGCCCCGGAAACGGCGCTCGAATTTGTCGCAGGTACGGTGCAACGCGTCCTCCGGGTCGATTCCGCACATACGCAGAATGCTGACCGTGATAAACAGTACGTCCCCGGCCTCCTCCCGGACGCCGGGCGCGCCGCCCGCCTCCAACGCCTCGCGCAGTTCCCGGACTTCCTCCTCCAGCTTTTCCAGCGCGTGGGACACGTCGCCCCACTCAAAGCCGGCTTTCGCCGCCTTCTTCTGAATCTTCTCCGCGCGCCACAGCGCCGGGAGCGTGTGCGGCACGGCCTCTATGGCGTCCGACGCCCGCGCGAACCCCTTTTCGGCGCGCTTGCGCTCTTCCCAATTCGCGAGGGCCTGTTCGCCGTCCTCCGCCGACGCGTCCTCGAAGACGTGCGGGTGGCGGTAGAGCAGTTTCCGCGTCAGCGCGTCGACGATATCCGACATGTCGAAACGCCCCCGCTCTTCCTCCATGCGCGCGTGAAACGCGACTTGTAGCAGTACGTCGCCGAGTTCCTCGCGCATATCGTCGGCGTCGTCGCGGTCGATGGCGTCGAGCGCCTCGTAGGTCTCTTCCAAGAAGTTCCGCCGGATAGACGCGTGAGTTTGCGCCTTGTCCCACGGACAGCCCTCCGGCGAGCGCAAGTCGCGCACGATTTCCAGCAGGTCGTCCCAGCCGTAGCGCTCCTTACTGGGAAAATGTATCATATTCTGTCCCCTTTTGCAAGTGATTTATCGCAGTCGCAGTATACGGATGATTGTCTGTCCGTGCGGAATGCCGCGCAGGTCGGCGGCGCGGAGAATCCCGAGCGCGATAATGAGTACGCCGTAGACGAGCGCCCCCGCGCCAATCGACAGGAACGTGCAAATAGCGTTCTGCCCGAACGAGACCGCCCCGCCGCCCGAAAGCAGGCGCGAGAGGAACCCGTAAGCTGCCCACACCGCGCCGCCCATCAGCGCCGACGCCGCCAGCGGCTTCAGGAACAGCGCCGCGTAGCGCGGCTTCTCCGGCGAGTAGACCCAGACGAATATCAGGTTGAGCGTGACAATCACGGTATAACAGCAGAGCGTCGAAATCGGCGCGCCCTTGATGTTGATGTCCGGCGTGCCCACGAGGAAATAGTTCATGGTCACTTTCGTGATTCCGCCCGCCACGACCGTGAAAATAGGAATCAGCTCCCGCCCGTAGGTTTGCAGAATGGCGTTAGTCAGAATCATCAGGAATATCAGCACGCAGGCGAAGCCGAGTATCCGCAAATGAGGCCCCGCCGCGAGTGCCGCGCTGGGCTGTGCGGGGAGAATCACGCGCATGATGGGCGTTGACAGTGCCGAAAGCCCGATTCCCGCCGGGAGGGCGAGTACCACAATCACGCGGAAGGCCGTGGAGATAATCCGGTCTACTTCCGCGGTATCGCGCCGCGCCAGCGCCGCCGAGGCCGTCGGTAATAAACTCATCGTCACCGGGTACGCGAACGCCACGACCATGTTTATCATGTCCATCGCGAACCCGTACTGCCCGTTGAGGGCGGCGGCCTGTTCCTCCGTGAAGTGTAACCCCGCTTGCAGACGCCCCATGACGACCGTCGTGTCGACGATGTTAATGATACTCATGGCGGAGTTGCTGAGCGTAATGGGGATTCCGATGACGAGGATACTTTTCAGGATTGCGCCGCCGCTGTCCGGGACATCCGAGGCGGTTTCGTGACTTCTGTGCCGGACGAGGTAGAGTATCAGGAAGCACATGGAGAGCACCGTACCGACGGTGACGCCGAGAATCGCGCCCGCCGCTCCGGCGTCGAGTCCGAACCCGAGGTGAATGACGTACCACGCGCACGGGAGGCCGATGAAGACTTTGCACATGGCTTCCAGAATCTGGGAGGCCGCCGTAGGCGTCATGTTGCCCTGTCCCTGCGTGTAGCCGCGCATACAGGCCAGCAGGCACACGCAGAAGACCGCCGGGGCCAGTGCCCGGACGGGCAAGCGCGCCATAGGGTTATTGAGGCGCGCCGCGAGCCAGCCCGCGCGCGTAAACATGAATACCGAGCCGACCAGCCCGAGGATAAAGAACATCCGCAAGGCGACTTGAAAGAGTTTGCGTTTCTGATTCTCCCGGCCCTGTGCGTAGGCCTGACTGGTCAGGCGCGAGATTGCCAGCGGCAGTCCCGCCGTGGAGATGGTGAGAAGTACGTTATAGATATAATAGGCGGTATTAAAGTAGGTCTTGCCGACCGCGCCGAGAATGTTGTTGAGCGGGATTTTGTAGGCCGCGCCAATCAGCTTGACCACCAGCGCCGCGCCCGCCAATACCGCCGCGCCGCCTAAAAATGACTGCTTTTTCGGTCCTGCCATGTTGCGATTCCCTTTCCGTGCGCCCGCGGGCATTCGGATTCCGGGGCACTCCGACAGTTTGCCGGGGGTACCTTTCCGCGCGCCCGCGGGCGGTTCTGTTGTCAGCTTATGGAGACGCCACCGACATTATTCCGTTTTCAGCTTTGCGCCGCATACCCGGCAGTAGGCGTCCCCCTCCCTGCGCTCCGCGCCGCACGTCGGACAAGTCTTGACCACAGACACCCGCCCGACCTGCTTTTCCAGTTCCGCGACCTCCAAATGCAGCGCGTCCAGCGCTTCCAGCTTCTCCATGAGCGCGCCGGATTCCGTGTCGTTCCCGGCATGCTGGTCGTAGATGAGCTTGCCGAGTTCCTGATAGGCCGTCTGAATCTCGCGCTGTTTGGTGAGAATCTGCACGTTCAACTGTGCGTTTGTAGCGGCCTTCCCGGCCTCCTTGCGCGCCAGATAGCCCACGCTCGACGCCGCGTGACGCACTTCTTTCGCCGTCTTTTTCGCCGTGTCCAGAAACGCGTAGAATTTCTCGTTCATGTTGAAATCCTCCTGTCATAAAACGTCTCGATTGCCGCAAAGTCAGAGCCCGCCGCGCGGGAAATGTACTCCTCCGGGTATTTCGGGTGAAACAGGCGCTGTATCCGGTTGGCGTCGCGGTCGACCAGTTTCGTGGAACCGCCCGCCCCGAACGACAGAATTGTGCAGAGTTCCGACATCATGAGAATATTGTACAGGCACTCCGTCCCGGGCTTGCCCCAGCCGATGTTCTCGAAACTGCCCGACATGTATTTCTGACGGTACAGGTAGTAGGGCGCGTAGCCGTTTTGACGCAGGGCGGGGGCGGCGAAATCCAGCATATCGCGCACGGCGTCGGCGGCGGGAATGGCGAGGCTTTCCGTCAAAACGCGGCTACCCTTTTTCAGGGCCAGCGTGTGGACGGTCAGGTTTTCGGGGGCGAAGTCCATACAGCGCCGGAGAGTACGCGCGAATCCGCCGGGGGTATCGGCGGGCAGTCCGGCGATAACGTCCATGTTGACGTGCGGGAAATCCGCGACGAGTTGCATGGCCCGGACGACATCCGCCGCCGTGTGACGCCGCCCGATTGCCTGTAGCACGGCGTCCTCCATGCTCTGCGGGTTCACCGACACCCGCCCGACGCCGTGCGCGCGGAGTACGGCGATTTTCTCCGGCGTGATGGTGTCGGGGCGTCCGGCCTCGACGGTTCTTTCCGTACAGCGCGACGTGTCGAACGCGCTCTCGAAGGCGTCCAGCACGGCGGAAAGCTGTCCGGGGGAAAGCGTCGTGGGCGTCCCGCCGCCCATGTAGAACGCGCGCACGCGTAAGCCTAAACGCCTTGCCAGTTCGCCGCCCGCGCGGATTTCGTTTTTTAGTGCGTCTACATACGGCTCCAGCAGTCGGAAGCTCTTTTCGACAGACTGACTGACAAAGGAACAGTACGCGCAACGCGTCGGGCAGAACGGCACGCCGACATACACCGCGATATCCCGCCTGTCAAGCTCTCGGGCCGTCCGGGCGGCGATACGCCCCGTTTCCAGCGCCAGCGCGGCGCGTTCAGGCGTGACGGCGTAATCTTCCTCCAACATCCGCACGGCGTCGGCCTCGCTCTTTCCCGAAAGCAATGCCGCCGTCACAAGTTTGTCGGGCCTCACGCCGCTGAGCATGCCCCACGGCGGACGCATACCTGTCAGCGCGACCACCGCCTCGTAGAAGCAACGCCCGATTCCGCGACGCCGTATCCCTTCCCGGGCGTAGTCCGTGCCCGACAACAGCTCCGTGCGCTCTTTCCGCACGGTCTCGCCGCCGCGCGACAGCTCCACCGCGATTTCCGCGCGCCCGTCCGCCTCTGACAGTTCCACGACGGCCCAGCTAGGCTCCGCCCGTGTTACAGTCCCGTACTCCGGCAACTCCCCCGGAAACAGGTTCAGCATGCTTTGCTCTACGGTATAGCGCTCGTTATGCCCGCGCAATTCCAGCTTCATGACCGCAACATCCGCATTCCCTGCCGCAACCACGGATTGCGCTTCCGTTCCAGCTCCAAAGAAGACGTTTCCATGTGCCCCGGACAGACCGTCAAATCGCCGTCGAGTAACCCCAGACGCCCCAGAGAACGTAACATTTGCTCCATGTCGCCGCCCCAGAGGTCGGTACGCCCGCAGTCCCCGGCGAACAGCGTGTCGCCGCTGAACAGCACGTCGCCGCAGAGTAGCGACACCGAACCTTTCGAGTGCCCCGGGGTGTGGAGTACCTTCACGGTCAGCCCGCCGACTTGCACGGTGTCGCCCTCGGCATAGTGCAGCGTGTCGGGGACTGTCGGGAACAGCGTTTCGGGCGCGCCCGCGCCGGGGGTGTCCTCGCGGTTCAGGTACACCGTGATTCCGGGGTACTCCCGCCGCAGTCCGTCGACGCCCCCCGTGTGGTCGTAGTGCCCGTGGGTGAGCAGTACGACACGCGGCGTACAGCCGCTCCGGCGAATCGCCGCCGAAATCCGCGCGGCCTCGTCGCCGGGGTCGACGACCGCGCATGTTTGCGTTTCCTCGTCGCAGAGCAGATAGCAATTCGTCTCGATTTCGCCCACTTGCAGGTACTGTACTTTCATTTCGGAATCGCCTCCCCGTCGGTGTCGAGCAGAATCGTCACCGGGCCGTCGTTCACCGACGAAACCTGCATATCCGCGCCGAACTCCCCGTGCTCCACGCGGAATCCGCGCTCCCGGCAACAGCGCATAAAGTATTCGTAAAGGGGCTGTGCGAGTTCGGGCTTTGCCGCCCGCGAGAATCCCGGACGCCGCGACGAGGTGTCGGCGTAGAGCGTGAACTGCGATACCGTCAGAATCGCGCCCCCGGCCTGTTCAAGATTTCGATTCATTTTCCCGTTTTCGTCCTCGAAAATCCGCAGATTACAGATTTTGTCGGCCAATTTCCGCGCGGTTTCTTTTGTGTCGCCCGGGCCGACGCCCAGAAGAATCAGGTATCCGGTGCCGATTTCGCCGACGGTCTCCCCGGCAATCCGCACGGACGCGCCTGTGACCCGCGTCACCACTGCCCGCATAGTCCCGCTTCCTTTCGTGTCACTTCGCGGGGCGCTTCACGTCCAGCACCCCCGAAACCTGCATGACCTTCCGCATGACCTGTTCGACTTCCGCCTTGTTCCTGACGCGCAAATCCAGACGGCAAATCGCGAACTCCTCGTCCGTGACTTCGATGTGAATCCCGCGCGCCGTGGCGAGGGTGTCGGCCAGCGCGGAGCCGATGTCAAGTGTCAGGTGTCGGCGGTTGCGGCATATGGCCTCGACCGCCGCCGGGTACGTCTCCTCAAGGTTCTTGCCCCACGAGACTTTCACCCAGCGTTCGGGGGCCCGCGACACCCGCTCCGGCGACGCGTTCGGACAGTCGGCGCGGTGTACCGATACGCCGTAGCCCTTCGTGATGAACCCGCGGATTTCGTCCCCGGGCACCGGGGCGCAACAGCGCGCGAACTTTACAAGGCAGTTATTCAGCCCGCCGACAACTATCCCGTCTTCCGTGCGGGCCGGTTCGGAGGGCGGCGTAGGCTCTCCGGGCTTCGTCTCCGGCTGTACTTCCGCGCGCTTCTGCCTCTGCGTGCGGCGGTACTCGTTCTCCACGCGCATGGCGGCCTTGTGCGCCGTGAACGCCCCGTAGCCAATCGCGGCGTAGAGTTCCTCCAAAGAGTGGTACGCCGTGTTTTTCAGAAGAATTTCCTGAAACTCGGGCGTTGTGGCGTCCTTCAGGCGGAGATTGTAGCGCTTCAACTCCTCTTCAAACGCCGCGCGCCCGTTGACAATGTTCTCGTCGCGCTTCTCGCGCCGGAACCACTGCCGGATTTTGCTCCGCGCCTGATTCGACTTCGCAATCTGCAGCCAGTTCCGGCTCGGGCCTTTCGACGCGGGGGAAGTCCGGATTTCCACGCGGTCGCCGTTTTTGAGCGCGTAGTCGAGGGGGACAATCTTGTGATTCACCGTCGCGCTGACCATACGGTTTCCCACGTCGGAGTGTATCGCGTAGGCGTAGTCAATGGGGGTAGCGCCCGCCGGGAGGCTGATGACCTCCCCTTTCGGCGTGAAAACGAATACTTTGTCGTCGAAAAGGTCTACTTTCAGCGAGTGAATATAGTCTTCCGGCTCGGCTCCGTCCTGATTCTCTAACAGGCGCTGTACCCACTGGTAGTTCTGGTCGTAGTGCTCGTCGGGGCCTAATTTGACGCCGTTCTGGTCCTGCTTGTACTT
>CAMHDB010000097.1 GCA_946183715.1 uncultured Oscillibacter sp. | reverse complement strand
ACCGGCTACGGCTACAACGACGAGGGCCGCGACAATCTGGAGCGCGTCTACGCCGACGTATTCCACACGGAGGCGGCGCTTGTAAGGCCGCAAATTACCTGCGGCACGCACGCGCTGACCGTCGCGTTGTCGGCAAACTTACTCCCCGGCGACGAGTTGCTTTCGCCCGTCGGCGCGCCCTACGACACGCTCGAAGAAGTGATAGGAATCCGGGACAGCCGCTGTTCTCTCAAAGAGTACGGGGTCTCCTACCGACAGGCCGACTTGCGCCCCGACGGCACGTTCGACTACCCCGCAATCCGGGAGGCCATCGGGCCGCGTACAAAGCTGATTACCATCCAGCGCTCGAAGGGCTACGCGGTGCGCCCCTCGTTTTCCGTAGAGCAAATCGGAGAGCTAATCGCGTTCTGCCGCTCGGTCAAGCCCGGCGTGAAAATCATGGTCGATAACTGCTACGGGGAGTTCGTGGAGCCCGTGGAGCCGTCGGACGCGGGCGCGGATATGGTCGTAGGGAGCCTGATTAAGAATCCGGGCGGCGGCCTCGCGCCGATTGGCGGCTACATCTGCGGTACGGCGGAGTGCGTGGAGCGTTGCGCGTATCGTTTATCCGCGCCGGGCCTCGGACAGGAAGTCGGCGCGAATCTGGGCCTGATGACGGCGTTCTATCAGGGCTTTTTCCTCGCGCCGACTGTCACGGCGGGCGCGCTCAAGGGCGCGATATTCGCCGCCTCGCTCTACGAACCGTTAGGCTTTCCGTGCGTCCCGGCGGCCCCGGAGACGCGCCACGACATCATACAGGCCGTGACGCTGGGCAGTCCGGAGGCTATGTCGGCGTTCTGCCTGGGCATCCAGTCCGCCGCGCCCGTCGACAGCTACGTAACCCCCATCCCCGGCGAAATGCCCGGCTACGACGCGCCCGTAATCATGGCGGCGGGCGCGTTCGTACAGGGAAGCTCCATCGAACTCTCGGCAGACGGCCCCGTCCGCCCCCCCTACGCCGTCTACTTTCAGGGCGGCTTGACGTGGTACCACGCCAAGACCGGAATCCTGCTCAGCCTCCAAAAGCTCCTCGACGCGAATCTGACAAAGTTGCCGTAAGGCGTAAGACACGGACAGACTGCCGTAAAAACAGCCTGTCCGTTTTCTTACTGTTCGTCGTCCTGAAACCAGAGGATTTCTTGTACTTCCGCCTCCTCCGGGTCGGGGGCGATTTCCGACGGCGGGAGCTCGTCGACTTCCTCGGTGTCCTCTACGGCCTCCTCCCCCTCCGGGGCCTGACTGACTATCTCGTTTTCCAGCTTGCTCTTGACCGCCAGCGCCAGTAAGCGGTTTTGCGTACACTCTTTGAGTACGCTGTTGATGGCCTGCTGCATGGCGTACTGGGCCGCGGCGCGGTCCTCCTCAATCGCCGTGCGCAGGCGCTCGTTCTTCCCCGTGACGACGTTCCACAGCCGCCGGAAAAGACTTTGTTCCGAAAGCCCGTTCGCCTTGGCCGCCGCGCTCGTCAGCGCCGACGAACACTCCAAAGCGAGTTCCTCAATCTGGGCGTAGTTGTCGCGGCTCTGCCGAAGCATTTCCTCAATGACCTTGTCAATCTCCCCGGCGCAGGCCGCCGTGAGGTGCTCGGAGGGTGCCGTATCCTGTACGGTAATCAATTCGTCCATGTCGTCACTTCCTTATATCGTCAATACGTCGTCCTCCGTGGGGATACCCGCCTGTAACAAGGCCTCGGCGTCCATACCGGGGGCGTCGGGCGCGTCGCCCGTTGCCGAAAATTCCTCCAACAGCTCGTCGTAGTCGTCGCGGAGACTGCCCTTTTTCTGCGCCAGCATCATGCTGACTTTATCCTGATAGCGCCGCTCCGATTCCTCGAAGGCTTGGAAAATCAACTCGTTCTGGCGGTGAATCATGGCGGCGTCGACGAAGCCGCCGAGGGCCTTCTTGGTGTCGGCGTAGCCCTGCTCGATACGCCTCCCCGCGCCGCCCGCGCTGAAATCCAGCGTGCCGTCTATGAGGCCGCCCAAGTCGGACTGCGGCGTAATCTCGATGAGCTTGGAGTTCGGGTACTTCTTGTGGTTGATGAGCACGTCCTGCGTCAAATGCACAACAATAATGTACTTGACATCCATGGCGGCGACGGGCGCGATGGGGATATTGTCGCCGAGGAAGGGTACGCCGCCGTCGCAGTAGGTCTCGTCGCGGAACGGAACTTTGTCGAATACGACGGGAATGGCGGAGGAGGCCAATAGAATCGTCTGGGCCTCGCCGGCGTCGAACTCGCGGAGGTCGAAGCGGCGAATCTTGAATTTCGGGACGCGCAGGCAGGTGGCGAAACAGGGTATGGGCGCGGCGCGGATGGCCTCGAAGTCGACGCCCTCGCGCATGAGGTACAGCAGGCCCTCGCGGGAGAAGGGCGCGGACTGCTTGATTTTTTTCGTGATGACCGGGGCCAGCGTGGCGGAGGAGATGTTCCGCTCGATGTCGGATTCCATCAGCCAGCGGAGCACGTCTTCCTCGGAGTAGGAGCCGGGCGAGAGAATCAACTCGGGTTTCATATTGCGCCAGATTTTCTCGGCGCGTTCGAGGTCGCCGGAGGCGAACAGCGCCGCGTTCAACGCGCCGACGGAAGTCCCCGACACCGCGCACACGTTCTTGTCAAGCCCGGCCTCGCGGAGGTACTTCCAGACGCCAATTTGATACGCGCCCTTCCCGCCGCCCCCGGCTAATACCAATCCGATTCCGTTCAACAAAATTCCCCCCTAAGAGCTGTTCGTGCCATTGTACACCACGGCGCGGAAATCCGCAACAGGAAATTTGGAAAAGATTCCCATGTTTTCGGGGACTTTTCCACACGCCGGGGCCTTGCGGCGCTTCCGCGCCCGAAACCGCGGAAAGTTTTCCACAATTCGCGGGAACTTGTGGAAAACTTTTTTGCTTTCCTGTGAAATTTCCTCTTGCATTCCGCGCCGGGGTGTGGTATAGTAACACTCGCGCAGGGTTCGTATATCGGTATTACACCAGCTTCCCAAGCTGGTCAGGCGGGTTCGACTCCCGTACCCTGCTCCATGACACGAAACCGGACAGTCCAGAAATGGAATTGTCCGGTTTCGCTTTGTCACGGGTATTTCACTGGTCTGGCACGTAGACCATACGGAGCGGAATCATGGCGCGGTAGCGTTCGTCGAGGCCGCAGTAGTATTTGAGCGTCAGCGCGGCGACTTCCGGCCCGTCGACGGCGCGCAGGTACGGAGACTGCTTCAAAGTCTGCCGGGCGCGTTCGGAGAAGTCGCCGAGGGTGACGACGAGGCCGTAACTGCCGGGGGCGAGGGCGTCGCGGAGGCGGGCAACATCGGTGTCGCGGACTTCCCCGGCGCGGAGCTGTACGAGGACGGGCGGGAAGAGCTCGTCGCGGAGGGCGGTCATTTCGTATTCGTTGAGGCCGCTGTCGGGCGGGAGGGAAATCGTATAGCCCATAGCGCGGAGCAGTCCGGCGGCGAACTGCCGGAAGGTTTCGCGGGTGAGGGTACGCCGGAGGGTGTCGAGGACGAACCGGGCGGTATCGGTGCCGGAATAGTCGGCGGCGCGGAGCGCGCAAGCGCTGACGGGTACGGCGCGGCCCGGTGCCGTCGCGGACGGGCGGCCCGGTGCCGCGACGGCGGAGGCGCTGACGGGTATCGCGGCGGGGGTCTCCGTGCCGGACAGCGCGGCGGCGGGGTGCTTGACGGGTTCGGGTTCGACCCACGCGACGCCCAGCGCGGCGAGAAATTCCCCGGCGAAGCGCTTGACGGCGAACAGCCGCACGGGCGAACAGGTAATTTCGCGCATGGCGTCGCGCGAAAATTCGGATTGCGGGATGTGTCGAAGCCAGTCGACGGGGCGGACGTGGAGGCCGTCGCGGAACTCGTAAGGCCCGCTGACGGTGCCTAGGCTCACGGTCTCGCCGTGGAGACAGGCGACGTAATCGCCGTCGCGCAGTTCGTGGACGAGGCGGTAGAGCGCCCCCGCGACGGCGGTACGGTTCGCGGCGTTGGCGTCGGGGTAGACGCTGTCGAATTTCGCGCGGAAGTCGTCGCGGTCGGGGTTCAGTACGCTTAAGTCGCCCAGTCCGGGCCAGTCGAACGCGATAGTACCCTGTTCGACCGAGAAGGCGTCGCCGAGGCTGTGGACGGCCCAAAGGCGGATGTTGGAATTTGTCATATGTCAGCTCACCCTTTCCATTCTGGTTTCGTTACGGCTCATGCGGGGCTTTCGTCCCCGCGGTTTTCGTATTCTATGGGCGGGCGGGCGCTTTGTCAACCGTCAATCTGCACAGTTTTCACGGGGTTCTTTGTGCGGAAAACCGGAAAAGGCGCAAAGCCGGACGGAATCCGGTTTTGCGCCCGATAGCGGGGAGGTTCACAGGTAGTGCCGCATGCCGTCGGTGGCGGTGGAGCGGTCGGCGCTGACGGTCACGGTGAATTTAATGCCGTTGCGTTCGCCGAACAGGTCGAGCCAGTCGAGGAAGGCTTCCATATGGCTGTCCACGTCCATACCCACGATTTTGCGCAGGTCGTCGATGAAGATGTGGGAGATATCGTAGTTGCCGGCGTAGAGGCCGATGATGAATCCCCGGAAGATATCGTAGTTGTGGAGGTCGTATTCCTGAGCGTCAATGAGGCGAATCTGGTAGTGGATGTTGAATGTCATGTTGCGCACGGCCTCAATACAGACCACGCTGCCCTCTTCGTCCTTCGCGGCGTTGTTGAGCATGTCGATGAGCTGTTTGGTCTTGCCCTCGCCCTTGCCGCCCATAATCAAACGAACCATAGCGAATCACTCCTTATCTTTGAGATAGTCCACACGGGGAGTTAAGTATAGCATATCCGGAAGAAAAAAACAATACATAATTTTACGGTAACGGTTATAGAAAACTTTCCGCGCCCGCGTTGCGGGGAGGCAAAAAGCCTCCCCCGGGCTACGGGGGAGGCTTTCGTCAGGCGTTGAGTGCGATAATGGTCTCGACGGTGCCGAGGAAGTCCAGCCGGTCGACGGTTTCGCTTGCGCTGAGGGAGTAGGAGTAGTCGTCGACGGTCCACATGGCGAGGAAGAGCGATTCGCCGTCGCCCCAGCAGGTGACGTTGACGCCCTGAAGCGTCTGCGCGACTTCCTGCGTGTACTGGTTATTGTCGCCGCTGATATTCCAGCCGCCGGGGGCCTTGCGGGCGGTCAGGGAGGCGTCGCCGCTGGCGTAGATGACCTCGAACAGGGACAGGTCGTCGGCCACGCGGTAACTGACGGTATCGTAGCCGCCGATTTCCTCCGGCACGCCGAACGGGAAGCCCGCCGCCGCTTCGGCCTCGGCGTAGGTGGCGTAATCGGTGAAGGGGTTCGCGAGTGTCGCGGCGTCGGGCGTCGGCGTCGCGGTATTAGCGGGGGTTGTCGCGGCGGCGGCGTCGGAGGTTGTAGTGCTGTCGTCGGGTGTGGTAGCGGTATCGCCGGAGGTTGTCGCGGCGTCGGCGGCGGTGCCGCCGGAGGTTGTCGCGCTACCGTCGGGCGCGGCGGCGTCGCCGGAGGTTGTCGCGCTGTCGTTGGGCGCGGCGGCGTCAACCGTATCCGAAACAGCGGCGTCCCCGTCGGCGGGGGCTTTGGGCTCCGCCTGTTTGCCGCAGGCCGCGAGGCTCATCGTCAGCGTGAGGGCCAGTGCAAGGGCAATCCACTTTCTCATATGTCAAATCTCCTCTATATGGGATTTCCGCGCGGGGCGGAGACAGCGTTATTGTAGCACGGCGCGTGGGCATTTGCAAGTAAACTTCCGAAAATTTCCAACAGGGAGCCCGCGAAAAGCTGGGCAAAATCGCCAAATACGGGCGCGGAAATTGGGCGGATTGCAATAATCCGGCGGCGCGGGGAAAGTTTCGATTGCAAAAGCGCGCCCGGACATGATATGATACCACGAGTGTGTGTCGGTGTTCCCAAATCCGAAAGAAAAGAGGCTTCCGCCATGAATGGAAAGAAGATTCTGACGTTTCTCTGTGCGGGACTGCTGTCGCTGTCGCTGAGCGCCTGCGGGGGCGGCGAAATCCCGGAACCCCCCGCCCCCGTCGACAGCGGGACGGAATCAGCTACCCCCGCCCCCGCCGTGACATTCGTCCTCGCGCGGCGTGACGAGTGGCTTTCGACCCTCGTCGACAGCGCCGCCAGTGCCGCCGCCGGACTCGGCGTAGACCTGAAAATCGTCGACTGCCAGTACGACAACGCCAAGGCCATCCAATACACCAAGGCCGCGCGCGACGCCGGAGAACAGGTCGTGATTCTGAACCTCACCGACGTGAATCAGGCCGCCCCCATGATTGAGGCCGCCGGAGACATGAAAATCGTACTCGTCAACACGCCCCCCGACGACATGAACCGTCTCAATGAAAACGTGGTATTCGTCGGCTCGGACGAAACCACGGCGGGACGCTTTCAGGGTGAAGCGCTCGCGGCGTACTTCAAGGCCCGACAGCCCGACGCCGACCGCATTTCCGTAAAGTATCTTCTGTTCAACGGCATTCTGGGCCAGCCGTCGACGAACCAGCGCACGGCGGCGGCCATACAGG
Source organism: uncultured Oscillibacter sp. (assembly GCA_946183715.1). Classification (GTDB taxonomy): domain Bacteria; phylum Bacillota; class Clostridia; order Oscillospirales; family Oscillospiraceae; genus Oscillibacter. Next base: position 419 of record CAMHDB010000097.1, on the reverse strand, counting down.
CCTTGCAGGAAAACGGCGTCGCCGCCTCGGAGGCCGCCGACCCCATCCCCGCCGACTACGACCGCGCGAAAGCAATGAACAGCATGGAAGCGCTCCTCGCCGCCAAGACGGAATACGACTGCGTGATTTCCAACAACGACGCAATGGCGCTGGGCGTCATCGACGCGCTGGAGAACGCCGGACTTGACCCGGCGGAAAAGCCCATCGTGGGCATTGACTGCACGGCGGACGGGGCGGAGGCCGTCGCGGCGGGGAAACTGCTGATGACGGTCTACCAGAACGCGGAAGGGCAGGGCCGGAGCGCCGTACAGGCGGCTTTGAACCTGTTGGAGGGGCGGCCCATGAGCGAGGGCACCGGATACGAAGTCGACGCGTCCAACCCCTACGCGCTCTACGTCCCCTTTGAACCCGTCGACGCC
>CAMHDB010000096.1 GCA_946183715.1 uncultured Oscillibacter sp. | reverse complement strand
ACAACGTGGGAGGCGGTATCGGAGACGGCGAAGCCGTCGCGCCACGGGACGACGGCCCAAGGTTCGGCGAAGAGTGCGGAATCGGGGGTACCGTCGCGGTAGCCGCCGATGGGTTCGCCGGAGAGGCCGGGGGGAGTTTCGGCCCCGGCGTACAGGGAGACGGTATCGCCGTCCGTGCGCCAGAGGACTTTGTGGAAGGTATCGGAGACGAGCAAGGCGCCGTCGGGCATGGGGGCGACGCCGGAGGCGTTCGCGCTGGAATAGTCCGCCGGGGAGAGCGCCGAGGCCGACGCGCAGAGTACGGCACAGAGTGCGAGGGCGAGAATCAGTCGTTTCATGCCCGGGTTCCTCCTGTTGTTTCCGGTTTGGGGGATTGCCGCCGCCGCGCGACGGAAGGGGCGTTGTTACTAATAGCGTGAGGGAAGAGGCGTTGTTACTCCGCTTTGAAGGGTCATCGCCGCCGCCGCGCGACGGAAGAGGCGTTGTTATTCCGCTTTGAGGGCGTCGAGGGTGAGGATTTCAAAGCCGTCTGCCTTGCCCTTGAGCTTGATGGACGCGCCGAGGGAAGTCACGGTAGCGCGGTCTCCGAGGGCGTCGGCGACGGCGCGGGAAATGAGGATTTTACCGCCGGGGGCGTTGGCCTCCAGACGGGCGGCGGTGTTTACGGTGTCGCCGATGGCGGTATAGTCCATGCGTTTGGGGGCGCCGATATTGCCCACGACGGCGGGGCCGAAGTGTACGCCGACGCCGAAGGACACGCTCCGCCCGAAGCGCGCCTGTAACTCGTCGCCGAGGGCTTTGGAGCCTTCCACCATGTCCATCGCGGCGAGGCAGGCGGAGTAAACGGGGTCGTTTTGGGGAAGCGGGGCGTTCCAGAAGGCCATCGTACAGTCGCCGACGAACTTGTCAAGGGTGCCGTGGCGGCGCATGATACACTCCGTGGTGAGTGTCAAATAGCGGTTGATGATTTCGACGACGGTCGGCGGGTCTAGGGCCTCGCTCATGGTGGTAAAGCCGCGGATGTCGACGAATAACACGGCGATTTCGCGCAGGGTTCCGCCCAATTCCGAGGCCGCGCCGCCGTTGTCGAGCAGTTCTTTGAGGACGGCGGGGTCGACGTAGCGCCCGAAGGTATCGGTGACGCGGCGGCGTTCGCGCTGTGCGTGTACGTAGTTGGTGGCGACGGAGAGGACGAACAGGACGGTAATCAAGAGGGGCGTCCAGAGTACATGTAAAATCAGGGCGGCGCGTTCGTAGAGGATAGCGCAGAGGGCGACCCAGCCGCCGCTTGTAAGAATCCAGACGGGGACGGCGGCGCGGACGCGGCGGTCGTAGAAGAAGGCCTGAACGAAGGCGCAGGCGGCGAAGAGGAGGAGAATTTGCGTGGAGGCGGAGACGGTACGGGGGAAGAAGCCGCGCCGGAAGGCCTCAATCATATTGGCCTGAATTTCGACGCCGTACATATTGGCGGAGCGGTCGGCGGAAGTGGGGTAACTGTCGAGCATGCCGGGGGCGAAGGGGCCGACGAGGACGATTTTCCCGGCGAAGGTGTCGGGGGAGAGGGAGCCTTCCAGCAGTCCGGCGACGGAAAATTCCTCAAAGCAGACGCCGTTTCCGTCGGGGTGTGCGGAGAAGGGGAGGTAGAAAAAGCCGTCGGGGGTATCGGGGGGCGGGTTGGGGGTTTCGGCCCAGAGTTCGTAAATCGTACGGGCGAAGGAGGCGACGCGGCGCGGGGTTGCGTCGTCGGTATAGGCGGCGGGGATATCGAGCCGGAGGATACCGCGGCGGATGACGCCGTCACGGTCGGCCATCGCGTTAATATGCCCGGTACGGGTGACGGCGGCGAGGGCGGGGAAGGGGGTCTCCCAGCCGAGCACGGCGCGGTCGTCCATGTAGAATCCGGCGTCGCCGACGACGAGCTGACTTCCGAACGTCGCGCTGGAGGCTACGACGACGTTTCCGGCGCGGCGGGCGGCGTCGACGAGGTACGCGTCGGCGGCGGGGTCGTTGCCGTCGCCGGTAAAGAGTACGTCGATACCGATGACGGCGGGGCGGGTTTCGGGGTCGGCGTTGAGTGTGGCGATTACGTCGGCGAGCACGTCGCGGGGCCACGGCCACGGGCCGAGGGTATTGAGGGCGTAGTCGTCGATACCAAGTATGACGATTTGTCCGTCTGTGGCGGTTTCGGAAAGTGACTGGTAGAGGGCGTCGGAGACGAAGTAATCGGGGAAATCGAGCCAGCCGAGTGCGGCGGCGGCGCACAGGGCGACGGGCACCAACAGCGCCGACGCCAGACGCCTGCAAAGTTCGGGAATTTTCATAGGCGTGTCAATTCCAGACGGGGAAGGCGTCGCCGTCGAAGCGGAAGGCGTAGAAGGCGGACGCGGAATCTTTGGTGACGACGAGGCCTTTCCGGGCGAGGTCGTAGCAGTCGCGGACGGTTTCGAGGCTTTGGGCGGCGGGGAAGGCGGTTGCGCCGTCGGCGAGGTCCATAGAGACCGAGACGCGGCGGGGGAGAATTTTCGTTTCCCACTCCTCAAAGCGCGGCAGGAGCGTAAGGGAGGCCGGGAGCGTAATGACGTTGTTTTCGTCGGGGGCGAAGGACATGGAGAGGGAATCGCCGTAGGAATGGCGGTAGGCGGCGGGGACGGCGACGGTGACGGAAAGGCGGCGTAAGAATTGGGTATCGGGCACGAAAGCGCCTGTTTCCGCGACTTCCACGGTCATATTGTGGGTGACGCGGAGGGAGGGGGCGTCGAAGTCCTTGCCGTCGACGCGGAGGCGGAACGGGACGGAAACCCGGGTATTGTTTTGGGTGTCGGGGCGGGAGAGGTACAAGTAGAGTTCGGCGTCGCGGGGGAGTTCGATTTCCCGGGTACCGGAGACTTGCAGAAGTCCGTCTTGCGACAGGTCATAGAGAATCGTCAAAAGCGCGCCGTCCGGGACACGGAATGTCACCGTACAGGCGTCGGGCTTGTCGGGGGTGTCGGGGACTTCCGGCGTGTCGGGGGTGTCGGGGGTGTCCGGGACATCCGGCGTGTCGGGCTTGTCGGGGGTGTCCGGGACATCCGGCGTGTCGGGCTTGTCGGGGTTGTCCGGGACATCCGGCGTGTCGGGCGTAATGGGCACGTTCGGGACTATGGGCACGTTCGGGACTGGCACCGTATAGCCGGAACTCCCGCCGCCGCTACTGCTCCGGCTACTCGAATTTGTGGGCGTCTGCGCCGCCTGACGCGCCTCTAAAGCGGTTTGCGCGGCCTGTTCGGCCTCCCGTTCCTCCGCGATTCGGGCGTCGAGGGTGTCGAGGAGTTCGGCCACGTCGACGGTCGGCACGTCCTGCCGGACTTGCGCGAGCAAGTCGGGATTGTCGCGCATTTGGCGGGCGACGAGCGTCGGGACATCGGCGGCGGTAATTGGGGCGGGTTTGGCGTCGGCGCGGGCGAGTTGACCGCTGGAGAGCGTCGCGGCGGGGCCGCCGCCGGGGCGCGTGAGGATGACGGAGCCGTGCATAAGGCCTGTCTCACCGGGCTTGACCCAGCCGAAGGAACCCCGGACGCCCGTCACCATCGTGGAAGTACGCACATTGAGGCTTTCGTCGGTTTTGAGCGGGGCCGTGACGTTGAAGAAGAGTTCTCCGGCGCTGACGGCGATTTCCAGTTGTTTCCCGGCCTGTTTCACCTGTACTTTGCCGGACGCGCCGAGCCTGACGGCCTTGGAGCTGTCGAGGCTGATATAGGCCTCGCTTGCGGCGGCGGTGGAGAGGGAGTAGCCGTTGTAGAGGCGCATACCGTTGCGGACGGTCTGCGCGACGCCGCTGGCGTTCTTAACGGTGACGGTGCCCGTCGCGGCCTCTAATTTCATGGTTGTGGCGGCGGCGGTTTCGGCGAGGGCGGATTCCGCCGCGCAGAGCAGGAGTAACAGGACAAGCGCGGCGGACGCAAGGCGTTGTTTCATTGGTACATCCCCTTTCGTATGTTACAGGATGGTCTCCCACGCGCCGCTTTCCTCGAAGAGCGCGAGGATTTCGGCGTCAATTTCGCCGTCCTCGGCCATATCGTGGAGGATGCCGAACGTTTTGCCGATGGATATGGCGGGCTTATAGGGGCGGTCTTTGGCGGTGAGGGCCTCGAACACGTCCAGAATGGTGAGGAGGCGCACTTCCGGCGGGATATCCTTGGCGGTGAGGTGATTGGGGTAGCCTTTGCCGTTGAGGAGTTCGTGGTGCGCGGCGGCCCACTCGGGGACGCGCGCGAACATGCGCGGGAACGATACGTGGCTGAGAATCCGCCCCGTGACGACGGCGTGACTTTGCATGACGGCGCGTTCCTCGGGGGTTAGCGTGCCCTTGCGAATGAGCAGACAGCGCCGCTCGGGGCCGGTAATCCAGCGCTGTTTCTCGCCGTGCTCGTCGACGAAGGTCAGGCGGGAAAGGGCGTTGATTTCCTTCACGTCGTCGTCGGAGAGGAACGGCGCGCCGTCGACGCGGTTGATAAACGAAAGGCGTCCCATGCGTTCCTGATTGCGTTTCGAGAGTTCCTCGGGGCTGATACGCCCCTCTAGGGCCGCGATTTTGTCGAGGAGGCCGATTATCCGGAAGCGTTCCTGTAGGGGGGGCAGGAGGTCTCCGAGACGCGTTTTCTTGTCCATGACTTCCAGCGGCACGGCGAGTTTGCCCACGTCGTGGAGCCATACGCTCATGAGGAAGGCGCGGCGCTTGTCGGGGTCGAACTTCCACGGGTGGTCGGTGGCGTCGAGCCAGTCGAGGAAGGCTTCCCCGCAGTGAACCATATTGCGCGTATGGTTGGCGTTGTAGTGGGAGCGCTCGTCGATGGCGGTGGAGAGGGTTTCGACTAAGGAATCGAGGAGCCTGTTAATCTGCTCATTGTAGAGCATATTCGTGGCGGTGATGGCGGCCTGTGAGGTGACGGCGCGAATCATGAGCTCAATGTCGGGGTCGAAGGGCACGACTTGCCCCTGTGCGTCGAGGGCGTTGATGAGCTGTGTCACGCCGATGAGGCGTCCCTTGTCGTCGGTCATGGGCACGACGAGCATGCTTTGGGTACGGTAGCCTGTCATGGCGTCGTAGCGGAGGGAGCCCGTGAAGTCGAAATGGGTGTCTGTGCGCACGTCGGCGACGTTGATGGGCTGTTGGTGGAGGGCGACCCAAGAGCAGACGTATTTGGGGTCGAGGGGGGCGGGGGGGAGGGTGATGGGGGCGTCGTGTCCGCCCTGACGGATGCCCATAGAGCGCGTGACCATACGGCAGAAGTGGAGGCCGTCGTCTTCCAGCAGGTAGAGGGTTCCGGCGTCGCAGTTGGACAGGTCCATAGCGGTGTCGAGGATACTGGAGAGCAATGCTTCCCGGTCGTGTTCGGAAGTGAGCGCGAGGCACATTTTTAGGAATCGTTCCATGTCGGCGACAGTCATAATAGAATCGTCTCCCCCTCCCGTGCGAATGGTACCCCGATTTCGTCCGAGGCGGCGTCTAGGACGGCGTCGGAGTGGAACGGGTCGTGGTGTACGATACGGGTCTGTTTGGCGCGGCAGTCGCGCGCGAACTGGGCGGCGTCGCGCCACGAATTGTGTCCGAAGGTAGTGCGTGCGGGCCACTCGTCGTCGCTGTACTGCCCATCGCAGAGGAGGAGGGAGCAGTCGCGGGCGAAGTCGAGGGCGGCGGGGCGGAGCGCGTCGGTGAGGGTGCAGTCGGTGAAAAAGACGACGCTTTTGCCGCCGGATTCGAGGCGGAGCAGGGAGACGCCGCCGGGGTGCGCGCCGTCCATCGAGGCCACGCGGATGACGCCATCGTCGCGGGGCGCTTGGGCGGGGCGTTCGTCGCTGTCGCGGGACATTTGGGCGGGGCGTTCGTCGGCGTCGCGGGACATTTTGGCGGCGCGCCCGTCGGCGTCGCGGGACGCTTGGGCGGCGCGTTCGTCGGCGTCGCGGGACGCTTGGGCGGCGCGTTCGTCGCGGTCGCGGGACGCTTGGGCGGCGCGTTCGTCGCGGTCGCGGGACATTTTGGCGGCGCGCCCGTCGGTGTACAAGTACAGCTCCGGCGGGAGGTCGTGGAAGCGGATGTCGGCGGGGAATTGGTCGGGGCCGACGGGCCAGAGGGGCGGCGAGAGGAAGCGCCGTACTTGCGCTTCGGCGCCGAGGCCGTGACGCGCGGCGGCGTAGATGTCGAGGCGCGCGCCGCGCCGCATGACGTAAGGCGACAGCGGCAGGCCGAGCAAATGGTCTATGTGGGCGTGGGTAAGGATGAGGGGCAGTACGGGGATGTCGAGCAAGTCGCGGGGGGGATTCATGAATCCGGTGCCGGCGTCGAGCAGGACGGCGCGCCCGGATATGCGGACGAGTACGCAAGTTGTGGCGCCGCCGTAGCGGAGGCAGTCGGCGCCGCCGAGGCCCATCGAGCCCCGCGCCCCTAGGATAGTAACGGTGTTGTCCATGGTGTCACCTGACCTGATACGGAATCTTGGATGCCCATAGTGTACCATTTTTCGGGGCGGGCCGCAAGAGAGAAGCGAAATTTTCGTGTGCGAAAGCCTCCCCCGTGTCGACGGGGGAGGCGCGGGTTACGGTTTCAACTGTTCGCGGATATTGGGGAAGGCGCGGGAGAGGCGCCGCTGTCCGGCGACGGGCTTGGCGCGGAGCTGTGCCAGCCGGGTACGGAGTTCGGCGGCCTCCCAGCGGGCATTCCGGATACGTTCGGCGCGCTCTTCGGCCTGTTCGCGGAAAGCCTCCGCGCGCTGTTGGGCCTCCTGCCGGAACGTTTCGGCGCGCTCGGAGAGGTCTTCTTTGAGTTCGTTGCCGACTTCCACGGCGTCGAGGACGCGCACGGAGAGGCTTTCGCCGAACTCGTCGGACAGTTCGCGCATGCGGGCGGCGAGGGCGTCGATTTGCGACTGACGGCGGCGCAGATTGGCGATAGTGCGTACCGTGGCGGTGAGGTCGATTGCCACGGAAACCGTACAGATTACGAGGAGCACGACGCCGAGGGGGAGCGGCAGGAGCGC
>CAMHDB010000095.1 GCA_946183715.1 uncultured Oscillibacter sp. | reverse complement strand
CTTCGCGCTGGGCCTCGGGACGGTCGTCATTATCCTGTTGGCCCGGCGTCAGACGAAAGTCAGTATGTCGGTGGTGCTGATGTTCGCGGGAATCGCGCTCAACGCCGTTTTCCACTTCGACCGCTACGGCGTCGCGCTCGTCGGCGATGTCCCCGCCGGACTGCCCCCGCTGATTGTGCCGGATTGGGCGATACTGTCCCACCACACGGAGGCGCTTGTCATTGATTCCCTCGCCGTGGCGCTGGTTATCGCCGCCGAAACGCTCGTCTCTACGGGGGAGTTCGCGCGCCACCACGACGAACGCATTGACAAACAACGGGAGTTGTTAGCCTTCGCCGCCGGGAATCTCGCCGCCGCGCTCGTCGGGAGTAGTCCCGTAATCGGTAGCCTGTCGCGGAGCAACCGCGCCAACAAATTAGGCGTAAGCAGTCAGTGGATGGGCGTTTCGATGTGCGCGACGATGGCGCTTTTCCTGCTGTTCGGTACGCCGCTTCTCCCGCTCCTGCCCGTGCCGATTCTGACGGGTATCGTCATCGGATCCCTCGGGACAATCCTCGAATTTGACCTCGCGCGGCGCTTCTGGCGCATGGACCGCCCGAACTTCATGATTTTTATGGCGGCCTTCGCGGCGGAAATGCTGGGCCTCGCGGAAGGCGTCCTCGTGGGCGTCGTGCTGTCGTTCGCGTCCTTTACGATGGAGGTCTCCGCGCAGCCGAGTTACTTTCTGGGCTGTATGGAGGGCCACGAGGGGTTCTTCGACCTCAAAAAGACGCCCCACGCGCGGCCCATCCAGCACACCGTACTTTACCAGTTCAACGGGCCGCTGTTCTTCGCCACAATCGACGGCTTCGAGCGTGACCTACTGGCGGAAATCCGCCCCGATACGACGGTAGTCGTAGTCACGGGCGTGCTGTCGGTCGATTCCTTCGCGGCGGAACGGCTGTTGCACTTCTACCGGAATCTGCGCAAAAAGGGAATCGCCTTCTTCCTCGCCGGACACGCCGCCGCCGTGAATGAACAGTTCATGAACTACGGCGCGGGGGCGCTGATTGACGAGGACGTAGTACGGCAACGGCTGACGCAGGCCCTGAACGCCGGAGGCCTGACGCCGCCGTACCCGCTGGAATGGAGCAGTGAGAAGGCGTCGAAACGGCGCGGCAACGCCGCCGTGGAGGCGTTCCTGTGGGCCTACGGCAAGGAGGCCGAGCCGCGTCTGAACCGGCTGACAAAGGACTTGGCCGACAACGTACTGACCGGGAAAGAAATAGCGTTCGACAAGCTGAACCGTGCCGAACTCGAACTCGTGGGCGAATACTGGAACAGCGAGGACGAGAAGGAATGGGAAGGGCTGTTGGAGATGTACGTATCGGCGACGCCGGAGGAGCGCCGCGCGGGGAATGACGGCTTTTTTGCGCTGTCGCTGGGCATGGCGGAGCACCGGATGTTACTGGAACGGCAGTTATGGCGCGGCGGGAACCAGTCGGAGTTGTGGGAGTTTCTGCTGTTCCGGAAGGAACGCGAGGCGGCCTTCCTGCGCGAACACCCCGAGGCCGGGCCGTTTCTCGACGAAATCCGGGAGCAGTACATGTCACTGGTACATCAGGAGGCCCCGGAGGTGTCGGATTTAATCCGGGCGTTCGCGGAGTCGCCGGAGGACGCGCGGCAAAAGTTCCTGTCGGTATAGGCGTTTCGCGATTTTTGTAGGGTAGCACAAAGGGCCGCCCGTAAACAGGGTGGCCCTATAAACTGGAATTTATTGCTTGACTGTTTGGTAAACGCCCAAAGCAAGCGACGCACAGCCAAGCGCGCCCATGACTACTCTCCACACTACCCATGAAACGCCAAATTGCGACGGAAACGGGCATATCAGCGCGAATATCGCACACTTTATTTTTCATCTGAACACCTCCGATGATAATTCCGGTTTTTCGCTTGTCACCGTGGGATTATACCAGACACACAGGCTGATGTCAATTCGTCGTTTTGCCGAAGTCCCGCCCCGGAAACAGGGCGGCCCGATAAACTGAAAGTTAGCGTTTTTTGAAAGTATTGCATTCTGAAACTTTCTGAAACCCTAATTTTTCCGCCAGTCTTTGCGACATCGCATTGCTTGCGTTACAAGCCCAAACAGGACGTTTATGCTGCTCAAAGCAATACTTTATCATCTGTTCGGCTACAGCCGTACCCAAGCCCAAATGCCGATACCCCTCCCTCGTTTCTATTCCTATGTCGATTTCCCCCGTACTGATTGCGGCGGCAAAAGCCCAAGCCACCGTCCTTTTGCCGTCCGTAATGCAATACCCTTTGCCTTTGTCCAGAAACTCAGACGAGTTTGCCCATGAAAATCGCGGCGTGACGGTGCCTTCCGTCTTGTCAAACAGTTCTCCGTTGATTTCACGCATTTCAAGATTTGCGGGCAATGCCCCGCTTCTTGAAGAATAACTGTTCGGATATTCAAAAAAATAGCGCTTTCCCGATACGACGTTATCTTTGCTCCCAAAGAACCGCTTTACTGGTTCGTGTGTCACAAACAGAATAAAACGTCTTGGCGTTATGCTGTCAGCGCTTAGGAAGTTTTCATATACGCGGTTTAGAAAATTATCGTCACATACGCCGTAAAGGAACGCGAAACCGCTGTAATGCCAAAACAACGCCGAATTACCGTCCGTGTAAACTTCCCCTCGTTGCGTTGATTCGACTATGGAAAGCGGGTAAACTACGCCGCAAGTCGTCTTATCAATGTATGGAATCATAGTCTTGTAGCTTGTGGGGGCTAATTTATCCATTCGCGTCACCTAAATTCCGATTTTCTTCCTGTCATTCCCATATTATACCACGATGTTGCGCCCGTAATATTCGTCATTTTGCCGAAGTCCCGCCCCGCAAACAGGGCGGCCCCATAAACTGGGATTTACTGTCGCAGAAGTGCGGTAATCTCAGCTTTCGCCTTTTCCAAATCACCACAGGATAAAATTGGAATCAAAGTATCAATTTCCTCAATGCTCTTATCCCACCAACGGAGTTTAAGCATCAGATGAATTAACTCATCGTCAAAGCGTTTGCGGAGTTCCCGCGCCGGATTTCCAATCACGATTGTATAGGGTGAAACTTCTCCGCCCACAACGCTGTTTGCGCCGATAATAGCGCCGTCCCCAATATGCACACCGGGAAGAATGACCGCGTTCTGTCCAATCCATACGTCATTACCAATCACGGTGTCGCCTTTGAAAGGCAAATCAGACATTGCGGGCGGATTCATATCCCAGCCCTCCAAGGTATAAAAGGGGAAAGTCGAAACCGCGTTCATCTGATGGTTTGCGCCATTCATGACAAATTCGACGCCAGCCGCGATTTGGCAGAACTTCCCGATAATCAATTTATCTCCATTCCATTCGTAATGGTGCGTCACATGGCTTTCAAATTCGGAATCCGCAATGTAGGTAAAATCTCCCACAAGAATATTAGGATTCCTGATTGTAGGCTTGACGTAGATTTCCTTTTCATATCCGGCTATCGGATGAACAGTATTAGGATTGGGATTTATGCCTTGTTTCATGGTGATTCCTTTCAACTTTCGATTTGTCACTCGTCCTTGGAAATTATACCAGACACATAGTCTGATGTCAATTCGTCATTTTGCCGAAGTCCCGGCGAATCAGCGTAGAGGGACTTTTCTTTTCCGGGAAACTGTGCTATGATAGCGGCGGAACGCGCTATTTAGGAGGTGCCTAATGAAAAAGAGGCTTTGCATATGGCTGTTGTGTCTGGCGACGCTGTGCCTGACGGCCTGCGGGGGCGGCGCGCCGGAGGCCGCACAGACGGAGTCGCCCGATTTACTCGACACGGTACGCGCCGCGGTAGCCGGGGAAGCGGCGGCGTCGGAATCGGATACCTACGCCCCGGAATGGGACGTAGACGCGCCGGAGTGGAATAGCGACGCCGCGCAAGTCCCGGAATGGGACGCCGACGCCGCGTGGACGGACGGCGCGACCGTCCCCGACGCGCCCGACGAACCCTCGCCCGTCCCGGACGAACTCCCGGAGGACGGCGCGTATACCACAAAGGATGATGTCGCGCTGTACCTGCACCTGTACGGACGCCTGCCCGGGAACTTTATCACGAAAAAACAGGCGCAGTCACTCGGCTGGAGCGGCGGCTCTCTGGAGGACTACGCCCCCGGGAAGTGTATCGGCGGTGACAGGTTCGGCAACTACGAGAAACTCCTGCCCACCGACCGCACCTATCAGGAATGCGACATTAACACGCTCGGCGCGAGAAGTCGAGGCGCGGAGAGACTTGTCTACTCCGACGACGGCCTGATTTACTACACCGCCGACCACTACAACACATTCACGCTCCTTTACGGGACGCCTTGACACAAGGGGGTATTTACAATGATGATGATTACGGTCATGGAGGGCGGCAACATCCGCACCAGAGACGAATTGCACGACGCCTTAATCCGCGCGCTGAACCTGCCGACATGGTACGGGCGCAACCTCGACGCGCTCTACGACTGCCTCACGGAATCCAAACAGGACACGGAGCTTCGCCTGCTCCACCCCGGACGGCTGGAAGAGGCTCTCGGCGGCTACGCGCGTTCGCTGATATCCGTCCTGCGGGATGTCGCCGCCGAAAACCCGCACTTCCGCCTCACGCTGGAATCCCGCTCGGATAAGGTCTGACACGTACAAGGAGGCGCTTTTGTTCTTTACAGTTCCTCAGCTTTCGCCGGTGCTCCCGGTGGCGGTGGTTTACATCCTCGCCGCCCTTCTCCCCGCCGCCTTCCTGCTCCACTACATCTACTGTCACGACACCGTGGAACCCGAACCGCCCGGACTGCTGTTTCTACTGATACTCTCGGGCGTCGTCGCGGCGTTGCTTTCGAGTGTGCTGGAAGGCCTCGGGGAATGGATACTCAAACGCTTTCTCTATCAGGGCGACCCCCTTTACACCGTGCTGTTGGCATTCCTCGTCGTCGCCGTGATTGAGGAAGGCGTCAAGTTCTTCTTCCTGAAAAATACCACTTGGAATCACCCCTCGTTCAACTACCGCTTCGACGGCGTGGTGTATTCGGCGTTCGTGTCGCTGGGCTTCGCCGCCTTCGAGAACCTCTACTATATTTTCGGCTACGGCCTCTCCGTGGCGCTCCCCCGCGCCGTACTCGCCATCCCCGGACACCTCTCCTTCTCGGTCTTTATGGGCATGTACTACGGGCGCGCGCGGCTCCGCGAAAACCGCGGACACCATATTAGCGCCTTATTCAGCCTGTGGGCCGGGTACCTGATTGCCGTCTTTCTGCACGGCTTCTACGACGCCTGTGCCATGTCGGGCACGGCCTTCGCCACCGGGACGTTTTTGGTATTCGTGTTGCTGATGTTCGCCGGGGCGTGGCGGACTATCAAGCGCGAATCCGAAACCGACCGGCCCATTGTACGCGGATTGTGAGGGGCGTCATGGAAATCGAACGCAAATTTCTGGTGTCGCGCCTGCCGGACGCGCTGGACACGTTCCCGCGCGTCCGCATGGAGCAGGCGTACATCTGCACTGACCCCGTTCTCCGGATACGCCGCGCCGGGGAGCGGTACGTACTGACCTGTAAGGGGCGCGGACTGCTGGCGCGGGAGGAGTTCGAGCTGGAACTGTCGCCGGACGCCTACGCGCGGCTGTTGTCGAAAACGGAGGGCGTCCGGATAGTCAAAGACCGCTATTGTATCCCGCTGGGGGCGCACACCGTCGAACTGGACATTTTCCACGGCACGCTTGCGCCGCTGGTACTGGCGGAGGTGGAGTTCGTGACGGAGGACGCCGCAAAGGCGTTTGTCGCGCCGGACTGGTTCGGGCGGGAAGTCACGTTCGACCCCGCCTACACCAACGCCGCCCTTAGCCGGGACGGTCTTCCAAAATAAGAATGCCCCGCATATGCGGGGAAACGCCGTATACTTATGGATTAGAAAGGAAGTGGTGACGATTATGAGCCGCTCCTATAAGCATATGCCCCGTTGCGGAGATAGAAAAAGCAGATACTCAAAGCGTTATGCCAACCGGATTGTGCGGCGCGCCAACATGAAAGAGAGTTTTCCCCTGTATGGGGGCTATAAAAAAATGTTTGAGAGCTGGAATATCTGCGATTATGAAATAAAGGCGAAGACATTTGAAGGTTACCGCGCGGATTTGATAAGATGGTGCTTTCTGGCTGAAAAGCCACTTCCGGATTGGACGCACTCCAAAAACCAATATGCAAAATTGTTTTTGCGGAAATAATCACTTGCGCAAAAATCAATTTTCAGAAAGGGAGTGAATCCGTGGACAACCCGCAACTGAAATTATTCCAGCGTATGCGCAAAACGGCGTCGGGGACGGCGGAGGGGCTGTCGTGGACGCTCGACGCTTCCGGTACGCTGACGCTGTCGGGTACGGGGGCCGTCGACGGCATGATTGGCGCGCCGTGGGGGCCGGAGAAAGTCACGTCGCTTATCGTCAGGGAGGGCGTGTCGGGCGTCGGACTGCTGGCCTTCTACGGGCATAAAAACCTGAAAAGCGCGCGGATTCCGGCGAGCGTGACGCAAATCGGGGGCTGTGCGTTTCAGGACTGCCCCGCGCTGGAACGCGTCGAACTCCCGGACACCCTGACGTTTATCGGCGGTTCGGCGTTTCAGGGCTGTACGGCGCTGAAAGATTTGCGAATCCCGCCGGGCGTGGCGCAAATCGGCGGCTGGGCCTTCCGCGACTGCCACAGTCTGACGGGCGTCGAACTCCCGCGAGGCCTGACCGAAATCGGCGACTTTACGTTCGCCTTCTGCAAGGCTCTGACGGCAATCCGGATTCCGGACGGCGTGACGGCTGTCGGCAATTCGGCGTTCGCGTTCTGCGAGAACCTCGAACGCGTGACGATTCCCGACGGCGTGTCGGAAATCGGTGACTTCGCTTTCCAGTTCTGCAAGAACCTGCCGGAAATCCGCCTCCCGGAGAGCGTGTCGACTATCGGGGAGTTCGCGTTCCAGTTCTGCGAGCGGCTGTCGTATGTCGCGAT
>CAMHDB010000094.1 GCA_946183715.1 uncultured Oscillibacter sp. | reverse complement strand
TACGGGACACGTTGCCTTCGACGGTATCGGGCTTCGCGTTACGGGACACGTTGCCTTTCGTGTCACTGTCGGTTTTATCCGCTTTCGCGTTGCGTTCGGCGCGGGCGGCGGATTTCCCGGCCTTGGGCGTGTCGTCGGGATTGTTGCGGGGCGCGGCCTTGCGCTGTTGCGTACTCCGGGCGGCGGATTTGTTGCGGGGGGCGTCCTTGTCGAGATTCACGGTCTTGTCCGGCTCGCTGTCCGCGATATGTTTCACGACCCGTTCGGTCTTCCCGGAACGTTTCCCGTTGCGGTTCAGAATCCGGGACAGTACCGGCGTCACATGGCTGTCCTTCTTCGAGACGCTGTCGGAGGCCGTAGGCGTTGCGGCGGCTTTCGATTCGGCGCCGGACTTCGGCGCCGGGGCCCGGGGGTGTTCGACGCCGTTCATGACATCGACGAACGCTTCGCGCTCCATGGTCTCGTGCTCTAACAGGTACCGCGCCACGGAATCCAACTGCTTGCGGTGCTCTTTCAGAATCTCCTCACAGCGACCGTAGGCGTTCGAGAGTACGGCCTTGATTTCTTGGTCAATCTCCGCCGCTACGGATTCCGAGTAAACGCGGCCTTGCGCCATCGTGCGCCCGATGAAAATTTCGTCGTGTCCGGTGTCGAACGCGACGGCGCCGATACGGTCGCTCATGCCGTAGGACGCCACCATTTTCCGGGCGATATCGGTCGCGCGCTGTAAGTCGTTGCTGGCCCCGGTGGAGATGTCGCCGATACAAAGTTGCTCCGCGACGCGCCCGCCCAGAAGCGACACAATTTTGTCCTCCATGTAGCGCCGGGACAGGAAAGAGCGGTCTTCCTCCGGCAGGGAAATCGTCAGGCCCCCGGCGGTGCCGCGCGGGACAATCGAAATCTGGCTGACGGGGTCCTGTCCGGGCAGGTTGTACATGACCACGGCGTGTCCGGCCTCGTGCCACGCGGTCAACTCCCGTTCGTGCTGCGGAATCACGCGGCTTCGCTTCTCCGGCCCCGCGATGACTTTGATTTCGGCGTCCTTCAAGTCGTCCATCGTGATGAACGGGCGATTTTTCCGCGCGGCGAGTAACGCGCCTTCGTTGACGAGGTTTTCCAAATCCGCGCCCGTGAATCCGGAGGTACCCTGCGCGAGTTTGCGCAAGTCCACATCCTCCGCAAGCGGTTTGCCCTTGGAATGTACTTGTAAAATCTCCTCCCGGCCCCGGATGTCGGGCAGTCCGACGTAAATCTGACGGTCAAAGCGTCCGGGGCGGAGTAAGGCGGGGTCGAGTACGTCGGCGCGGTTCGTGGCCGCGAGTACGACGACGCCCTCATTGGAAGAAAAGCCGTCCATTTCCACAAGGAGCTGATTCAACGTCTGTTCGCGTTCGTCGTGGCCGCCGCCGAGGCCCGCGCCGCGCTGTCGGCCTACGGCGTCGATTTCGTCGATGAACACGATGGCCGGAGAGGAACGCTTCGCCTGTTCAAAGAGGTCGCGTACACGGCTCGCGCCCACGCCTACGTACAATTCCACGAAATCGGAACCCGAAATCGACAGGAACCCGACTTGCGCCTCCCCGGCGACGGCCTTGGCAAGCAACGTCTTCCCGGTGCCCGGAGGCCCGACCAGCAGGACGCCTTTCGGAATCCGCGCGCCGAGTTCGACGTACTTTTCCGGGTCTTTGAGGAAGTCGACGATTTCGGACAGTTCCTCTTTCTCCTCGTCGGCCCCGGCCACGTCCGCGAATGTGATGTGCTTGTCGTTTTCGTTGAGCGTGCGCGTGCGGGCCATGCCGAACCGCGCCATTCTGTCCACGCCGCCGCCCATCATCTGCCCGCGGCCCGTCATGACGTACCACATGACGCCTATCATCAGCGCGGCGAGTATCCACGGCAGGAGCGTTTGAATCCAGTCCGTGGAGTGGTCTTGATGGTAGTTGTAGCTCTGGATAATGCCCCGGGTGTACTGGTCTTCGACGAGCGGGTTGAGGTCGTTGTAGAAGAGCTGGAAGTCGTAGAGGTCGTAATGCACAACTTTACTGCCGTTGAACTCTTCGCGCAGGTTCAGTGTCAAGGTATTGTCCTCCACGGTAAAGGACACCACTTTCTCCTGCATGAAAAGCTGTCGGACGCGGGAATACTCCACTTCCGGCTGGGCGTTGTTCATCTGCCAGACCCAGCTCAACAGCAGGGCGGCGAGCAGGGCCACCAACAGTACGCCGAAATTACTGCCTCGTCGTGTCAAAAAAAAACCCCCTTTATCATGGAACTGTCAGGTTTTGTCCGGTTTCCCGTAGACCTCCGGTTTCAGGATACCGATACATGGAAGATTGCGGTAGAGCTGGGCGTAGTCGAGGCCGTAGCCGACGACGAACTCGTCCGGGACGGTGAAGCCGACGTAATCGGCGGTAATGACCTTCTGCCGCCCGGAAGGCTTGTCCAGCAGGGTGACGATGGTAATCGACGCGGCCCCCTTGGCGGTGAGGTAGTCGCGCAGGAAGGCGAGCGTATTACCGGAGTCGAGGATATCTTCGACGACGACCAAATCGCGCCCCCGGACATCCTGTTGCAGGTCGTGGTTGATTCGCACACGCCCGGAGGAGCTTGTCGCGTTGCCGTAGGAGCTGACCGCCATCATTTCGAGGTCGCAGAGCAAGGGACAGGCGCGGATTAAGTCGGCGAGGAAAATCAGGGAGCCTTTGAGGATACCGACGAACAGGGGGCGCTGTCCGGCGAAGCGTGCGGCGAGCGCCGCGCCGAGTTCCTCTACGCGCGCTTTGATTTCGTCCTCTGTATATAGTACCCTTAAAATGTCATTTGTCAACTCATTTTTCATAAAAATCGCCCTCCCGTTGTGAAATTTTCTGTCACTTCCCACAAACTGGTATTTCAGGGGGTTCCGCGTCGCCGGACGCGGAGAAAGAGGCGTTCGGGGCCGTCGGGGACAAAGGCCGCGTCGGGGCCGATACGCCATACGGCGGCGAGGCGTCCGCCCACGTAGAAGGCGGGCAGGGTATCGCGTTCGCGCAGGGAGATTCGGCGGTCGACGCAGAGGCGCTTCAGAGTACGACTGCCCGGAGTGCCCGGTACCGTGAGGCGTTCCCCGGGGGGACAGGGCCGCACGGACACCCGCTCAGGCGTCGCGCGGATTGCGATTCCGTCGCCGTCTGCGCGGTCGCCGGGGAGTACGGTCAACTCGTAAGGCCCCCAGCGGAGCGGCGTACCGGGTATCAGGACGCGTTCGCCGAGCGCCGTCCGGCGCGTCTCCAACACGAACCACCCGTCGCGTACCGACGCCGTGACGCCGCGCGGCAGGTCGACACGTTCCCCGGCGTCCAGCAGGCCCAGCGCCGCCCGTACATGCACGGCCCCGAAATCCTTCCGCCCCGCGCCGATACGCTCCAACAAGTCCAGCAGAATCAGCGGGCGTAACTCGGGCGGCGTCGCCGACAGGTCGCGTACCGGAATCGCGGCGAAGCCTGTACGGGCCTCCGCGCGTTGCATATGCCTCCGGGCCTCCGCCTCCGCCGACGCGTGGAGTAAGGCCGCGCGTCCGCCCGCCGCGCATAAGTGCTCCTCCGCTCGCGGGTTGAGCCTCTTCAACAGCGGCATGACTTCCAGCCGCAACAGATTTCTTGACGCGGCGTCGGGGTCGGCGTTGCTCTCGTCCTCAATGTGCGGGATACCGTGCGCGGCGGCGTAGGCCTCTATTTCCGCCCTCGGCACGTCCAGCAGGGGCCGGACGATTCCGCCCTGTTCGTGTGACATCCCCGACAGCCCACGCAGTCCGGTGCCGCGAATCAGATTCCATAGAATCGTCTCGGCGTTGTCCCCGGCGTGGTGGGCCACGTAGATTCTCCGCGACGCCGCCTCCCGCCGCAGGAAGCCGTAGCGCAATTTCCGCGCCGCCTCTTCCGTCGACAGTCCCTCGCGGGCCGCGTACCCGGACACGTCCCCGCCCCCGGCTACAAAGGGAATCCCGTGTTCTGTACACCAGTCGCGGACAAAGTTTTCGTCGCGGGAAGCCGTCGGGCGCAGGTGGTGGTTGTAGTGCGCGGCGGTGACGCCCCCGCCGTGTGCCGTATGCCACGCCCGCAACAGTTCTAACAGTACCATAGAGTCCACGCCGCCCGACACCCCGCAGAGTACGCTTTCGCCGTCTTTCGGCATCCATTCGGAAATGTCGCGCATGACGTTCAATCGCCCATTGCACAGGCTAGAAGCGTATCCAGCAGAACGAACGCAAGCGCGGCAAAGCCAATCAGCGCTACAGCGAAAGCCGCTTTTGCAAGTCCGTACATGACGACAAACGTCATTGCATACGGTTCCAGAAAATCAAACATAAGAACACACTTTCTTTTACTCGTCCTCGCGCCGGTCAATCGTGGAGAACATCGTATACTGTGGCATCCAGCGCAGTTCGACAGTGCCCGTCTCGCCGTGGCGGTTCTTCGCGACGATACATTCGGCGATATTGTGCTTTTCGGAATCCTCGTTGTAGTAGTCGTCGCGGTACAGGAACATCACAATATCGGCGTCCTGCTCGATAGCCCCCGATTCGCGCAAGTCCGACAATTGCGGGCGTTTGTCGTCGCGCTTCTCGTTGGCCCGGCTTAGCTGGCTCAGACAGATTACAGGCACGTCCAGCTCTTTCGCCATGATTTTCAACATCCGCGACATGTCCGACACGACTTGCTGTCGGTTCTCGTTGGCCCGCGAACGGTTCCCGCTCGAACTCATAAGCTGTAAGTAGTCTATCACGACTAAGCCCAGATTATCAAGGCGCCGACACTTCGCGTTCATGTCCGCGACGCTCAAAAGCGGGTCGTCGTCGAGCAGGATGTCCATACAGCTCAGCCGAACCACGGCGGGGGCGATTTTCTCCCAGTCGGATACGTCGAGTTCGCCCGTTTTGAGGCGGTAGTTGTCGACCAGCGATTCCACGGACAGAATACGCGACGCCAGCTGTTCTTTCGACATTTCCAGCGAAAAGATTGCCACGGTCTTTTCGGTACTCCGCGCGACGTTCAGGGCCACATTGAGGGCCATAGACGTTTTGCCCATGCCCGGACGCGCCGCCAATAGAATCAGGTCGGAGCGGTTCAGGCCCATGATTTTACGGTCAATCGCCGAAAGCCCCGTCGACAGTCCCGGGAGATGGTTTTCGGTCTCGCTCATCTCCCCCAGACGGTCAAGGACTTCGGGAAGAACTTGCTTTAAGGGTACTAGCCCTTTCGCGCCCTGTCCCCGGCGGATTGCGTAAATTTTCTGTTCGCTGGCCTCCAGAATCGCGTGCGCGTCGCCGACGCCCTCCTGTACAAGCGCCGTAATTTCCGCCGCCGCGTCGCCGACCGCCCGTAACAACGCCTTGTCCGCGACAATCGCGGCGTACTCCATCACGTTCGCGCTCGTGGGCGTAATCTCCATGAGTTGCGCCAAATAAGAGCGCGTCGTGCTCTCGTCGTACGTCCCGTTCTTGCGCATTTCCTCCGCGACGGTAATACCGTCAATGGGGCGGGAGTACGAGAACATCGTGTAGACGGTCTCGAAAATCTCGCGGTTCTGTTTAAGGTAGAAATCAGCGGGGCGGAGCTTTTCCATGACCAGTTTCACGCAGTCGGCGTCGATGAGCATGGAGCCTAACACGGCCTGTTCGGCCTCCACGGAGTGCGGAGCCTGCCGGAGAAGCAAATCTTCATTCGCCGTGGAAATCACCTCCGGGTCTTTGCGCGGAACTCACTTCTGCTCGTACACCGCGACGTACACCGTGCCGCTGATTTCAAAGCCGAATTTCGCCTTGACTTCGTAGTTGCCGAAAGCCTTGATAGGTTCCTGCAAAACCAGCTTCTGGCGCGGAATCTCGATTCCGTACTGCTCTTTGAGCGCGTCGGAAATCTCCTGCGTCGTGATGGAGCCGAACAGCTTGCCGTTACTCCCCGCCCGCGCCGTCATGCGTACCTGACAGCTTTTGAGTTTCTCGACGGTGGCTTCGGCCTCGGCTTTGAGGCGGGCTTCCTCGGCCTTTTTGGCCTTCTCCTGCATTTTCATGGTATTGATGGTGTCGGCGGTCGCGGGAAGCGCCAGTTTGCGCGGGAGCAGATAGTTCCGGGCGTAGCCCTCGGCGACTTCTACCATTTGCCCCTTTTTGCCCTTGCCGCGTACGTCCTGTTGCAAAATGACTTTCATGGTGGTTCTCCTTATCAATGAAAATTTCTATGAACTGTTTCAGGTTCCCGTGGGTACATCTTTCGACACCGCCGGGGCGGCGGGACGCTGGTGGGCGTCCAGCAGAAACACCGTCAATGTATGCGCCTCCTTGGCGAACACCGTATAGGCGTTGGGGTCGTCAATGGGGTGTGTGTCCACGCCCAGAAAACACCCGTCGGCGTCATAGGACGTGATGAACAGCGTACTGCCCTTTTCCGGACTGCCGCCGACATCCACGGTCACGCGCCCATTGGCGATACTGAGACTGGCAATCGTCGCCGTGGAAACGGGCGGCGCTTCTCCGTAATGCACCTCGATGTAGTTACGCTGTATCATGTCGGCGAAGTCGTTCTTGCTGACGGCCTCCCACTGCATGATGTGCCCGGCGTAGTAGACGTTTTTCAGGGCGGGACAGTTCGCAAACGCGCCTTTGCTGATGGTTTTCACGCTCTCCGGAATCACGACGTATTCCAGCCCGATACAGTCCCGAAATACGCCCTCCTCGATGGTGGACAGTTTCGGCGGCAATTCGATGGATGTTACCCAGTTACAGCCTTTGAAGGCCTGTGAGGCAATCTTTGTCACGTTCGGGGGAATCTTGTGTTCCGTCAGCGCGGAACAGCCGGAAAATGTCTCCTGCCCGATAGTTTTGAGCGTTTCGGGAAACACAACCGTTTTCAGGTTCGTACAGTCCTTGAATAAATAGGCTTTTGTTTCGGTAAATTTGGTCTCTCCGGCTTGAAATTCCGTCAGGTAGACACAGTTGGAAAAAGCCGCCTGTCCCAGTTTGGAAACGGTTTTCGGCAGAGACACTTTCTTGAGTGCGATACAGCC
>CAMHDB010000093.1 GCA_946183715.1 uncultured Oscillibacter sp. | reverse complement strand
TCAAGGCCGAGGACGAGAACTATACCTACGAGTTCTCCGGCTGGGATAACGGCACAAAGGACGGAAATACCACGACTTATACGCCGAACTTTACGCCTGTGGCAAAGGAAAAGGTCACCTACACGGTAATCTGGCTCGACGGCGACGGGACGGAACTTGACCGCAAGACCCATACGGAAGGACAGACGGAACCGACCACCGACAAGACGCCCGTCAAGGCCGAGGACGAGAACTATACCTACGAGTTCTCCGGCTGGGATAACGGCACGACCGAGGGCAACACGAAGACCTACAAGCCGGAGTTCACCTCAACGCCAAAAAGTGTCGCCCCTCAGCCGACCCCGGGCGGCGGCGGTTGTTACATCGCCACCTCGGTGTACGGCTCCTATGACACGCCCGAAGTCTGGACACTCCGCAGATTCCGCGACAACGTCCTCGGACAGACTTGGTATGGGCGCCTGTTCATTAAGGCCTACTACGCCACCAGTCCCACGCTCGTGCGCCTGTTCGGCGACGCCGAATGGTTCCGGAATTTCTGGCGCGACAGGCTCGACTCCCTCGTACAGAACTTGCAGGACGACGGTTTCGAGGCCACACCGTATCAGGATAAAGACTGGTAAGCCCTGATTTTCCTGTTTCGCGATAAAGCAAAACAGCCTCCCCCGTGAAAACGGGGGAGGCTTCTGTAAGTTCAGTCAAGGGTTTCCGTGCGCATTACGCCGTCTTCCACGTTGAAGAGCGCCATTTTAGACCACGTCGTATTGTTCCGCGCGTCCACGAGTTCAAACATCATGGCAAATTCGCCGTCGCCCATGTCGACTTCCGCGAAAGACGTGTCCTCCGTTACCGTGAAGGTGTCCATTTCGTAGAGCTCGAAGGCGTCCGCGCCGCTCATGCTCGCCACATAGTGCAAGGTCGTGATTTCGTCGCCCGGCGTGAGTTGCAACAGATTCTTGTCGGCCATGCCGTTGGCGTCCAGCCCCATGCGCGCGCCGAGAATGTAGTATTGCGCGTCGTTGTAGTCGTAGACCACGCGGAGGTTGTACTTCTCGCCGTTGAGCAGAATGGGCACCATGTAGGTATTGTAGTCGCTGCCCTCGTAGATGAGCTCCATATAGACGAGGTTGCCGTCAATCGCGCCCCAAGTGCCCTGAAAGTTGTCGCGGAATACGCCGTCCTCCCAGTCCATGTAAATATTGTTGTCGCGCCCGAGGAGTAAGGCCATGTCCTGCGCCTCGTCGACGTAGACGAGGCGGAAGTAGACGCCCTTCAGCACGTTTGCCACGTCCGGCCCGACTTCCAGAACCGCGTTGCCGTCGGCGTCGACGTAGACCGGGTAATCCTGCTCCGCGTCGATGTCCGACAGCGTGGGCACCTCCGCGAGTTCCTCCCGCTCGAAGCCGATTCCGTTCAGGTACTGCATGCCCCGGTCGTCCAGCGCGCCGTCGATTTCGTAGCCGTACAGATAGGTGAAGGCGTCGCAGGCGGCGATGTCGGCGTAGGCGCTGTAGTCCTTGCGGTCGGCGTTGTAGGAGTAGTAACAGCTCAGGCCCGTGGCCTGTGTGCGGTAGGGACCGTTGATTCTGTAGACGACGCAATCCCCCAAGGCGTCCTGTACGGCCCCGGCGCTTTCCGGAAGAAGTTCCTGACAGTTGCGCGCGAAGTCGCCGAGGTCGACCATGTTCGTGTAACCGGCGTCCTCCGTATTGCCGCCGTAGTTCTCCGCACGGCTGGCCATACGCCCCAGCGCCGGGAAAAAGCCCGGGTTGTCGACGGCGTTCAGAAGCGCCTCCTGCCCGAGATTCTCGTAGGCCTCCATGAGATTCCCGATACGGCTCAAATCCGTGACGGAAAGCGTGATTTCGTCGGCGACGCCCTCCTCTTTGCACCCTTGCGCGAAAGAATCACAAATAGCTTTGCCGAGTTGCGCGCCGTCCATGCCGGGATTTTGCGCGAGGGCTTGTAACCACCCGGTGTAGTACCAGCCGCAGCCGGGCTCCGACTCCTCCGAGGCCACCAGATACCGGGCGATGTCGCAGAAGGTGTAGGCCGTGTCGATGGTCGCCATCAGGCACGTATCGAAGCCGACAACGTCAACGGGCGGATTCTCCGTGGAAAGCTCAAAGGCCTCTTTAAAGGCCTGATAAAATTCGTTGAGTTTGAGCGAATCGTACTTGTAATTCTCGTCGTAGGCCGCACCGCCGACACTGCCGCCGCCGTGGTTCCAGAATATCACCATCGTGTGGGCGGCGGGGTAGTGCGACGAGCAGAATTTGAGGAAGTCGGCGAGGGTGTCGGCACTGCCCATATTGCCGCGCGGCTGTTCGTCGACGAGGTGGAAGCCGTCGCTGTCGTAGACGTAGCGCTGGAGTTTGCCGGCGTCGACCTGCGTATTGTGCCACGTCTCCGCGCCGCCGGTCTCCACGACGACCTGCACGTTTTCGGGGAGGTCTACTTCCAGCATTTCCTTGAGGTCGCCGGAGGCACAGCCCCAGTCGCTTTCGAGGTTGCTTCCGCAGTGGTACCAGTAGACGGCCCAGCTGTCGGGGCTGTACGACTGCGCGCCCGACGCCGCCTCCGCGCGTTCCGCGGACATCTCCACGTCCTCCACGAAACAGCCCGTCAGCAGCGACGCGCACACCGCCGCCAGAAACACAATTTTCCGGATTTTTTTCACGGGAATCCCTCCTTGTGTCGTATTTGCGCTCCCTTATTCTACTACAACCGACGCCGTTTGTAAACTTTTCTTTGAAAATCGGCATGAAAAACCCTCCCGTGTGGGAGGGCGTTTTCGTCAGGCGTTTTCGTCGAGGTTGCGGTTGATGTACTGGACAAAGCGGAAAGTCAGGCCGTTCTCGGTCATGGGCTCGCCGGTCGATTCGACTTCCCATCCGGGGAGGTGGTCGAGGTCGGGGAAATAGGTGTCGGGCTCGCCCTCGGCGACGGTCTCCACACGCGTCAGGTAGACCCGGCGGCAACGCGACAACAGCGCGGCGTACACGCTCCCCCCGCCGATGACCCATACCTTGTCGGGGTCGTCGTGGGCCACGGCGTCGACGGCGGCCTCGGTGTCGGGGACGACCTCCACGTCGGGCGGGACGAGGTCGGCGTTCCGCGTGACGACGATGTTCCGGCGACCGGGAAGCGGCTTCCCCTCGACGAAGGAATTGAGGGAACGGCGGCCCATAATAATCGTGCCGCCTATTGTCAGGCTCTTAAAGCGTTCCATGTCGGCGGGGAGATTGAACAGGAGCTTACCCTCCCGGCCAATCGCCCACATCTGGTCTACCACGACAATGGCGTTCATATAATACCCCTTTCAACTGCCGTTCTCATTGCTCGTTCGGATTGCGCCGTGATTATATCAAAGTTTCGGCGGAAAGTATAGCGGAATTTCACGGGCTTTTTGACGAAAAAGAGTAAAACTTTCCGGGAAAGTTTGTATAAAGTCTCTGTTACGCCCGCCGGAGTTCCTGTAGGGCGGAGGAGAAGCGCGCCGCGTCGAGAGCCTGATAGCGTTCCGTGACTTCCACATCCGCCGCGCGCGCCGTCTCTTCTACGGTACGCCGTAACCACGTTTCCAGCAGGGTGTCGCGTTCGGGCGAGAGGCGGCGGAGAATCGAAAAGCCGTCCGCAGACTCGACGATGCCCGATATCTGCCCGATTTGCAGTGCCCGCGCGACTTGCGTCAGGCGTTCGTCGAACGTCCCTTCTTTCAGGGTACGCGGCCCGGCGTGGTCACTGCCTTCCCATGTCAGCTCCGAGAACAGCGCCGCTTGATTTGGCGCGCCGTTCAACTGCTTAAAGAACATCTCCGCGCGGTGCTTCGCGGCGGCGGCGTCCCAGTCGGAGGACAGAATGCGGTCGACGCGTATCGCGCCGCTCTCCTTGGCGAGTACGTCCAGCGCGGCGGCGTCCGGGGACAGCGCGCCGCCCTCCCCGCACAAGTCGCGGAGTTTGCCGTAGAGCAGCGCGACACGGAACAGTGTCTCCGCGCGGTCGCGGTCGAGGCCGTAGCGGGCGATTTCGCGCAGGTACTCCGCCTCCCCGCCGTAGGCCTCACAGCGCCGCGCCCAGCGTTCGGACACCGCCGCCGCGTCGGCGTCCGTGTACTCCACGCCGTAGCGCTCCGCGAGCGCCTCCACGGAGGCGTAAAGCGCCGTATTCATCAGGGCTTGTTCCTTGACACTCCGCCAGTCGGGGGTATCCGACTGTCCCCGCGCGCGGTCGCAGGCCAGCGAGAGCCAGTAGAGGTACTCCCACGCGGGGATGTCGCGCCCGTCGACGGTCAGCAACGTTTCATTTTCCACGATTCCGGCGGCGCGCCCGGGAAGCGACGACGGCGACGGCGACGGAATCGCGGCGTTCTCCGGGGCACAGCCGCACAGCGACAGGAAACATATCAGGCATAGTGTACAGGAAAGTTGCGTTCTCATGGTCGGCCCTCCCCGCGAAAGATGACGCTTCATCTTTATGCGGGGACGGGCCGGGGTATGCCTTGCGGGCTACTTCACCGTGGACACGGGGAGGCTTTCCGGCTTGTGTCGCCCCAAACGCCACGTAATGACAGAGGGGGCCGTACACGGAGAATCAAAACAGGCCGCTGATACGCCCCGTTTCGTCCACGTCGATTCTCTCGGCGGCGGGCGACTTCGGCAGTCCGGGCATGGTCAGAATTTCGCCCGTCAGGGCCACGAGGAATCCCGCGCCCGCGCTGACTTTCAGGTTGCGAACCGTGACCGCGAACCCGTCCGGCGCGCCCAACAGCGACGGGTCGTCGGAGAGGGAATACTGCGTCTTGGCCATGCACACCGGGAGATTCCCGTAGCCCAGCGCGTCGAGCTCCTGCGCCTGACGCCGCGCGGCGGGCGTCAGAACCGCCTCCGTGCCGTGGTACACGCGCTGTACAATGTGGTTGAGCTTGTCCTGAATCGGTTCGTCGGCCTCGTAGGCGAACCGGAAATGATTCTCCGCCTCACACAGCCGCAGGACTTCTTCCGCGAGTTCGATACCTCCCGCGCCGCCCTTCGCCCAGACTTCACTTAATGCTACACGGATTCCGACGGACTGGCACCATTTCCGGACGGTATCGAGTTCGGCGGGGGTGTCGGTCGGGAAGGCGTTGACCGCCACCACGCACGGCAGGCCGAATACGTCCCGGATATTCTGCGCGTGGCGGAGCAGATTGGGCAGTCCGGCCTCCAGCGCGGCGAGATTCTCCTGACTGAGTTCCTGTTTTGCCGCGCCGCCGTGGTGTTTGAGCGCGCGGACTGTCGCGACGAGTACGACGGCGTCGGGTTTCAGTCCGGCGTAGCGGCACTTGATGTCGAAAAACTTCTCCGCGCCCAAATCGGCCCCGAATCCGGCCTCCGTGACGGCGTAATCGCCGAGGCGCATTGCCATGCGCGTCGCCATGACGGAGTTGCACCCGTGGGCGATGTTCGCGAACGGGCCGCCGTGTATAAAGGCGGGCGTGCCTTCCAGTGTCTGTACAAGGTTCGGCTTCAGCGCGTCCTTTAGCAAGGCGGTCATAGCGCCGTCGGCCTTCAGGTCGGACGCCGTGACGGGCTTCCCGTCGAACGTGTAGGCCACGACCATGCGCCCGAGACGCGCTTTCAGGTCGGGAATGCTGTCCGAGAGGCACAGCACCGCCATGACTTCGCTCGCTACGGTAATGTCGAAACCGTCCTCGCGCGGCACGCCCTGCATACGCCCGCCGAGGCCGTCGACGATGTTCCGGAGCTGTCTGTCGTTCATGTCGACGCAGCGCTTCCACGTAATCCGCTTGACATCAATGCCGAGGGCGTTTCCCTGTTGAATGTGGTTATCGAGCATGGCGGCAAGCAGGTTGTTCGCCGCGCCGATTGCGTGAAAATCGCCCGTAAAGTGCAGGTTGATATCCTCCATGGGCACGACCTGCGCGTAGCCGCCCCCGGCGGCCCCGCCCTTGACGCCGAATACAGGCCCAAGCGACGGCTCCCGCAACGCCACAACCGCGTTTTTGCCCAGACGCCGCAGGGCGTCGGCAAGGCCGACGGTGGTCGTAGTCTTGCCCTCGCCTGCGGGCGTGGGGTTGATTGCCGTGACGAGAATCAGTTTCCCGTCGGGGCGGTTGTTCTCCCGGAGGAGGCCGTAGTCGACTTTCGCCTTGTAGTTGCCGTACTGCTCCACGTACTTTTCCCCTACCCCGGCGACTTCCGCGATTTCCCGCACGGGCCGCATCGTCACGGACTGCGCAATCTCAATGTCTGAACGCATAGTATCCCCCTTTTCTGGTCTGTTTTCCCCTTTCCGGATGGTCTCGACATTGTACCATATGCCGCCACGTTTGGAAAGAGATTTTTTTCTTGCGAAACTTGCCCGGATTTGCTATACTGTGGGCATTGGAAGCGGCGCGGCGTAGAGGAGGTACCATGAAATTATTATTTGCGTCCGATTCGTTCAAGGGCAGTCTGAGCAGTGAGCAGACCGTCGCGTTGCTGACCAAGGCCGCGCGGGAGGTATTCGGGGCCTGTGAAACGTCGGGGGTGCCCGTCGCCGACGGCGGGGAGGGCACCGTAGACGCCGTGATTTCCGCCGAACGCGGCGAAAAGGTCTCCGTACAAGTACGCGGCCCGCTGGAAGGCAGTACCGTGGAGGCGGGCTACGGCGTACTCCCCGGCGGGCGGGCCGTCATCGAAATGGCCGCGGCGTCGGGGCTTCCACTTGTGCCGGAGGCCGAACGCAATCCGCTGAATACGACCACCTACGGCACCGGGGAACTGATTCTCGACGCCCTCAAACGCGGCTACCGCGACATTTCCATCGCTATCGGCGGCTCGGCGACCAACGACGGCGGCATGGGCTGCGCGAAAGCGTTGGGCGTGCGCTTCCTAGACGCCGGCGGCGCGGAGCTGGACGGCTACGGGCGGGACTTGTCGCGCGTGGCTCGTATCGACACCAGCGGACTGGACGCGCGGCTCAAAGACGCTGTCATTACGGTCATGTGCGATGTCACGAACCCGCTCTGCGGCGAACACGGCGCAACTTACACCTTTGGGGCGCAGAAGGGCGCGACGCCCGAGATTCAAAAGGAACTGGAAGCCGGAATGTGCAACTACCGCGACGTTATCCGGCGCGACTTCGGCATTGACTGCGACGCCGTAGAGGGGGCCGGGGCCGCCGGGGGGCTGGGCGCGGCGCTGAAAGTGTTCCTCAACGGGAATATGCGTTCGGGCATTGAGACGGTCTTGGAACTGATT
>CAMHDB010000092.1 GCA_946183715.1 uncultured Oscillibacter sp. | reverse complement strand
CACAGCGCCACGGCCAGCGCGGCGATTTCGAGTAACAGGTAGACGTACCCGGCGTTTTCGCGCAGGAAGGAAGTCAGCAGAAGTGTAATGGAAATCTGTCCGACGACGGTCAGCGCGCAGAGGGAGATAGAGACCGTCGCGGAAATGCGCCGTTCTACACGCTGTTCGGCCTCCTGTTTCGCGTCGCGCGCGCGCGGCTTCCAGTACCCCGACATAGCTACTCCTTCCTGTACTCCGCCTCTCTCTGTGTCGGTAATCTTGCCCTCCCCGTCTTACGGGGGAGGGCGATTGCGTTTAGGGTGCAAGCAGTTCCGGGTTGGGCACGTCGCCGCGGATTTCCACTTCCTCCGGGGCGCGTTCGAGTGTCACGGTCATGCGCAGGGCCTGACTGGGCGCTATCGTATAGCTGAGCTGTTCCTTCTTATAGGTGAAGTCCTTCTTCTCGTCGCGGGAGGCGTAGCGGAACATACGCGGATTGAGACTCTTCGGGAGCTTGTTTTCGGAAGTCCACGTATACGGCTCTTTGCCGTCCTCCGGGGGCACGAAACTGCCGTACCAGTAGAGGTTTGTACTGCCGTCGGCGGTGTAGTAGTAGTAAATCTCTACATAGTCCTTGGTGATACGGGCGAGGTGGTAGTATTCCGGCTCGCTGTCCTCCCCGATGACCTGCCGCCACTGCCCGCGCAAGTCGGGCGGGGGCGTCGGCTCCGATTCCCGGCAGGCCGTCAGCGTCAGGCAGAGCAACAGCAACAGCACATAGCGCGGTTTCATGGATTCGTCATGCCTCCCATTTCTCAAGCAACTGCTTCAACTGGTCCGCGAAACGGGCCAGAGACTTGTTGTCGCGTCCCTTGGAGCGCTTGATGGACTCGTTGAGAATCTCGCCCATCTTGACGAGGCGCTCGTAGGGCGCGCTGAATCTGCCGCTTCCGGAGACTTTCGCCTTGCGGGCGGGCAAATATCCGGGCTGTAACATGGTATTCGTGATGAGGTCGTAGACCTCGGTGTACTGCGGCGCGTGGGCGGGGATTCCCTTGGCGTTGAGGCTCTGCGCGAAATACGGCGCGACTTCCCGGTCGCCGTGGACGACAAACACCTGTTGCGGCTTCGGACTTGTAAAGTCGGTAATCCATTCCAGAAGGTGGTCGCGGTCGGCGTGGGAGGACATCCCCTGCAAATTCATAATCTTGGCGTGTACGGCGATTTCCTCCCCGAACAGTTTCACGCTCTCCGCGCCATCCAAAAGTGTACGGCCCAGCGTGCCTTCGCCCTGAAAGCCCACGAACAGCACGGTACACTCCGGGCGCCACAGGTTATGTTTGAGGTGGTGCCGGATTCGCCCGGCCTCGCACATGCCCGACGCCGAGAGTATCACTTTCGGGGTCGGGTCGGTGTTGAGTTCCCGCGATTCCTCCACGCTCTCCGTCGTGCGGAGGCCGTCGAACAAAAACATATGCGTCCCGCCCTTGACAAGCTGAAACGCGTCGTTGTCGAGGTAGTCGAGCAGGTCGCCCTTGAAGATTTCGGTAGCGCGGCGGGCCAGCGGGGAGTCGATATACACCTCAAAGTCGGGCTTACTCTTCACTTCCCGGGCGTCCTTGATTTCGCGGATAAAGTAGAGCAACTCCTGTGTGCGCCCGACGGCGAACGCCGGAATAATGAGGTTGCCGCCGCGGGCCATGGTTTCGTCGATGATGACGGCGAGGTTGTCGCGGTAGCTCCAGACGCCGGAGTGGTTACGGTCGCCGTAGGTGGATTCCATGACGACGTAGTCGGCGCCGTGGAAGTGTACGGGGTCGCGGATGATGGGCTGGTTGATGTTGCCGAGGTCGCCGGAAAAGACAATCCGTTTCCGGACGCCGTTTTCCGTGAGTTCCATAGCGATACAGGAGGAACCTAAAAGGTGTCCGGCGTCGACGAACTCGACTTCCACGCCCTCGTAGAGGTCGATAATCTGTCCGTACTCGCAGGTGGTCATGTACTGCATGACGGCCTCGGCGTCCTCGGGGGTGTAGAGCGGCTCGACACGGCCCATTCCGGAACGTTCGGCCTTGCGGTTTTTCCATTCGGCGTCCTGTACTTGGATGTAGGCCGAATCCAAGAGCATGATTTCGAGCAGGTCGGCGGTAATGCGGGTGGTGAGAATGCGCCCCCGGAAGCCCTGCTTGACGAGCAGGGGAAGGCGTCCGGAGTGGTCGATGTGGGCATGGGTGACGAGTACGCAGTCGATTTCGGGCGGGCTGAACGGAAACTCGGGGTTTGAGATTTCGTCGCGGCCCTGCTGCAGGCCGCAGTCGATGAGGATTTTCTTTCCGTTGACCTCCAAACCGTGACAGCTCCCGGTCACACAGCGGTCAGCGCCGTAAAAGTTCAGCTTCATGGGGATGGCCTCCTTTCCGTGGTATGGCGTCCTGTCTGCACAAGGGTCTATGTGTCGATTCTAACACATTTTTGCGGGAATCGCAAGGGAAAGTTTTGTGCGGATTGCACAGAGAACGCGCCCCGGAATGGAAAACGCAACATCACGGAAACAAGGTCTCATCGCGTACTTCGCCCGTCGCCACGATATTCGTCGGGCCCGTCAGGAACAGCCCGGTAATTTTGCCGCCGTCGCGGGTTACGTCGATATAGAGCGTCCCGCCCGTCATATCCGCGCGGAGGGTATCCCCGGAGAGCAGTCCGCGCAGGGACAGCGCCGCCGCCACCGACGCCGTACCCGTCCCGCAGGCGTAGGTGAAATCCTCGACGCCGCGCTCGAAAGTACGCTCGTAGACGGTATCGCGGCCCGTAAAGTCATAGAAGTTGACGTTAGCCCCCTTCGGGAAACCCTCGTACCAGCGGAACGCGCGCCCGAGTTCGCGGAGCGCGTTTTCGTCGGCGCCGCGCAGTCCGGGGTACTCTACGACCGCGTGTGGCAGTCCGGGGTTGCCGAGTTCGACGTAGGCGCAGGGCCATGCGCGCCCGTCGATTTCGGCAACGCGGTTGAGGTCGACGGTCGTCGGGTCGTTGAGGCGTACCCGGTACCGCCGCCCGTCGATACGCTCCCCGGTGACAGTCCCGGCGGTCGTCTCTACGGTCTGCCGCGCCCCCGCGAGGCCGTTTTCGTAGCCGTAGCGGCAGATACACCGCGCGCCGTTGCCGCACATTTCGCCCAGACTGCCGTCGGAGTTGTAGAACCACATCCGGAAGTCGCCGCCCGCCGTGGGCGCGTCGACAATCATCAGCCCGTCCGCCCCGATGGACAAATGACGCTCGCAGAGTACCCGCGCCACGCGTGGGAAGTCCTCCGGGGAAAGTTTCTCCTCCAGATTGTTGAGTATCACGAAATCGTTGCCCGCGCCGTTCATCTTCCAGAATCGCACGCCGCCCGCCTCCGTTCCTTGGGATGGGCCTATTATAGCACACCCCCGCCCCGCGGACAACAGAAAATTGTAGATTGATTTTTCGCTCTCCGTGCCGTATAATCATGGGAATTTACCGCGCTGTCGGTATCCTTACGGAGGCGCTGCGATGAACGCTGACAAAGTGCTCAATATGACGATGCTCTGTGACTTCTACGAACTGACGATGGCCAACGGCTATTTCCGCTCCGGACAGCGGAACCGCGTCACGTACTTCGACCTCTTTTTCCGCGACGTGCCCGACGGCGGCGGCTTCGCCATATGCGCCGGACTGCAACAGGTCGTCGACTATATCCGCAACCTCCATTTCGACGAGGACGATATCGCCTATCTTCGCGGGCGGAACCTGTTCACGGAAGACTTTCTCGACTACCTCCGGACGTTCCGCTTCACGGGTGACATGTGGGCCATTCCCGAGGGGACGCCGATTTTTCCACGGGAACCTGTCATTACCGTGCGCGCCCCGGCGATTCAGGCGCAGTTAGTCGAAACCTTCCTGTTGCTGACGGTCAACCACCAAAGCCTGATTGCCACAAAGGCGAACCGTATCACGCGGGCCGCCGAGGGCCGTACCGTACTCGAATTTGGCTCCCGCCGCGCGCAGGGCATCGACGCCGCGATTGTCGGGGCGCGTTCGGCGTACATCGGCGGGTGCAAGGGCACGGCCTGCACGATTTCCGACCAAGTTTACGGCGTCCCGGCGGGCGGCACGATGGCCCACTCGTGGGTGCAGATGTTCGACAGCCAGTACGACGCCTTCCGCACGTACTGCGAACTCTACCCCAACAACGCCACGCTGTTGGTCGACACCTACAACACGCTCAAATCCGGCGTCCCGGACGCGATACGCGCCTTTAACGACGTGCTGAAACCGCTGGGAATCACGAATTGCGGAATCCGGCTGGATTCGGGCGACATTGCGTGGCTGTCGCGGGAGGCCCGGCGCATGCTCGACGACGCCGGGTGGACGGGCTGTAAGATTTCGGCGTCCAACTCCCTCGACGAGTACATTATCCGCGACCTGTCGCGGCAGGGCGCGCGAATCGACATGTACGGCGTCGGCGAACGCCTCATAACGTCCAGCAGTTCGCCGTACTTCGGGGGCGTGTACAAGCTCGTCGCCGTGGAGAACCCCGACGGGAGCATTACGCCGAAAATCAAGGTCAGCGAGAACGTCGACAAGATTACGGTGCCGCATTTCAAGAAAGTATACCGCCTTTACAACCGCGAGAGCGGCAAGGCCGAGGCCGACTATATCTGCCTGCGCGACGAGAGTCTCGACGGCGTACAGGAACTCGAACTCTTCGACCCGTTCGCCACATGGAAGCGCAACACGTACAAGAATTTCGACGCAAAGGAGCTTATGGAACCTGTCTTTGTCGGCGGGGAACTCGTGGCGCCGGAGCGGAGCCTGACAGAAATTCAAGGCTACTGCCAGCGGCAAGTCGATTCCCTGTGGGACGAGGTCAAGCGCTTCGACAACCCCCACCATTACTACGTCGACCTGTCGCAAAAGCTCTGGGATATTCAAAACAACCTCTTGCAAAGCAGACGCTGACGATTTGGCCCTCCCTGTCCGGGAGGGCCGTCCTTATTCGTCCAGAAACGCCATGCGGAGGACGCGGAAGAACATCTCGCCGAACCGGATACGCGGCACGTCGGCGGCGGTCAACAGCGGGATTTCGGCTAAAAGTTCGTCTCCGGCGTAGGCCGACAGCGTGCCGACTTGCGTCCCCTTCGCGACCGGGGCCGTTAAGCCTTCCTCTAACGTCACTTCCTGCCGCAGGTGTACCGCCTTCTCCTTTTCCAGCAACAGCAGACAGCTTTCCGCGGGTTCCACGTCGACGCCCTCCGCCGTGCCCATGCTGACGGGTACCGGCGGCAGGGGCGTCTCCGGCTCGATAGAGCGCAGCGCGTAGCGGGAGAAGCCGTAGCTCAGGAGCGTGCGCGCGTCCTGAAAGCGCTGTGCGGACGTGTCGCCCTTGAGTATGACCGCGATAAGCTCCATTCCGTCGCGCTCCGCCGTCGCCGAGAGGCAGTAGCGCGCCGTGCCCGTCGACCCGGTTTTCAGTCCGGTGGCCCCGTCGAACGTCCGCAACAGCTTATTCGTGTTCACTAGGACAGAAGTCCCGCCCCGGAGGCTGTCCATCCATATCGTAGTGAAGCGCCGGATGTCGGGGTGACGGAGAATCAGTTCCCGGCTCATCAGCGCGATATCGTAGGCGGACGTGACGTGCCCGACGGCGGGAAGTCCGGTGGCGTTCCGGAAAACGGTGTCGTTCATGCCGAGTTCTTTTGCGCGGCGGTTCATGCGCTCTACGAACGCCTCCTCGCTCCCGGCGAGGTGTTCGCCCAGCGCGACGGCGCAGTCGTTCGCCGACACCACGCAGACGGCTTTCAGCATGTCCTCGACGGTCATCTCTTCGCGCTCGCGCAGCCAAATCTGACTGCCGCCCATGGAACTCGCGTGGGCCGACGCCGTCACGACGCTGTCATAGGACAGCGTGCCGTTGTCGATGGCCTCCATAGTCAGCAGGATGGTCATAATCTTGGTGACGCTGGCGGGTTCGCGCGGGGTATGCTCGTCGCGGGCAAAGAGTACGGTTCCGGTCTCCTTCTCCATGAGCACGACGGACGGCGCGCCGATATTCTCTAACTCCACGGCCCGCGCCGCGCCGCAGAGTACGAGGATTATCAGAAACGCGGTGAGCGGTTGTTTCATATCGTTCCCCCCTGTTTTCAACATTCGGGGAAAGTTTGTGGAAAATTCCCGGCTTTATGCGCGGGGCGCGTGGAAAGTAAAAAAGCCTCCCCGGAGGCGGGGAGGCGGCCAATTTACACGGCGGCCTGTAAGAATTGGGACAGGGGCGCTAAGCTGTCGCCCAAGAAGATTACCCGGACGCTGACAGTACGCGTATCGGAGACGGTGAACGTCAGCGCCTCGTCCGCCGGTTTCGACTGGAACTCGCTCATTTTACCCGTGGCGTCGAAGCCGACGACGCACACCAGCGCGGTCACGGGGCCGGAGAACTCCCCGGACAGTACGGTTGAGCCGTCAGGGGCGTTGACGGACAGGGGGGCGGCGCTCCCGTAGTGCATGACGAGCGACGTATTGCCCAGCGTGTTGGGGTTGCTCTTGCTGAGCGTCTTTGTGACGCCGCCCCACTGTTTTTCGCTTCCGGAGTAGTAGACGTGGAGCGTGGAGCAGTTGTAGAAGGCGTTCGCGCCGATACTCGTCACGCTGAGCGGGATTGCGATACTTTGCACGCGTCCGCAGTCTTTGAAGGTATTCTTCTCGATACTCGTCACGCCGGGGGCGACTTCTATCGTCAGGTCGTGGTTATTGGAGTAAGAGCCGGAGTACCACGGCGACCAAGTGCGGCTGTCGGTGAAGTCGGCCATAGCGCCCGCGCCGACGAAGCGCACAGTCTTGACGGCGCCGCACCACGAAAAGGCGCCGCTTTCGAGCGCCACTCCTGCCGGAAGCGTGACGGTTTCCAGCGCGCCGCAGGAGTTGAACGCGTTTTCCCCGACGGTTTTCAGGCTTTCGGGGAGGGTGAGC
Organism: uncultured Oscillibacter sp.; assembly: GCA_946183715.1. Taxonomy (GTDB): domain Bacteria; phylum Bacillota; class Clostridia; order Oscillospirales; family Oscillospiraceae; genus Oscillibacter. The sequence goes on along the minus strand of CAMHDB010000092.1, from coordinate 363 downwards.
GTTTGCAGGGAGGAGCAATACTGGAAGGCGCCCTTGGGGATTGCCGTCACGCCGTCCTTGACTGTGGCGGAGCCTTTCGCGCCGCAGGAGTAGAAAGCGAACTGGCCGATTTCATCCGCGTAGCGGACGAAGTACAGGCTCTCCAGCGTGGAACAGCCCTCGAAGGCCGACGCGCCGATTTTGGTCACGGTGTCGGCGACGGTGGCCTTGGCGAGTCTGCCGCAGCCGTGGAACGCGTGCGCGCCGATAGCCGTCACGCCCGACACGATTTCGACGGACAGGTCGTGGTCATTGGAGTAACTCCCGGCGTAGCAGGGCGACCATGTATAGCACTCGGAGTAATCGGACATGGGGCCGGAGCCG
>CAMHDB010000091.1 GCA_946183715.1 uncultured Oscillibacter sp. | reverse complement strand
GTGATGTTTTTCCGAATCGTCATGTTCGGGAACAGGTTGAAGTGCTGAAACACCATGCCCATCTGACGCCGCACGAGGTCAATTTTCACTTTCGGGTCGGTGATGAGCGTCCCGTCGAACGTGATTTCCCCCGCCGTGGGTTCTTCCAGCAGGTTCAGACAGCGAAGGAACGTCGACTTCCCGGAGCCCGACGGCCCAATCACGACGACTTTCTCGCCGGGGCGGATGTGCTGTGAGATATCGTCTAATACGAGCTGATTCCCGAACGACTTGGAGAGGTGCTTAACGTCTATCACTCTGACGTAACCTCCTTTCGAGAATCCCTTGCAGGGTACTGAAAATCATGACGAGGGTCAGGTAAATGAGGGCCGTCCCGAACAGCGGGAACATCTGCTCGTAAGTCCGCCCGTAGATACCCTGCGCGGCGTAGAGTAATTCTTTCCCGCCGATGACCGTAATCAGCGACGTATCTTTCAGCAGGATGATGAACTCGTTGCCCAGCGCGGGGAGAATCGCCTTGATTGCCTGCGGCACGACGATAAACCGCATGGTGTCCACGTAGTTGAGGCCCAAGGAACGCCCGGCCTCGGCCTGTCCGGGGTCGAGCGACATCAGCCCGCCCCGGATGATTTCCGACACATACGCCCCGGAGTTAATCCCCAGCGAAAGCGCGCCGACCATCGTAAAGTTGCGACTGCTCTTGAAAATGACCATTCCCATAATGAGGAGCTGTACCATCATGGGCGTACCGCGGATGACCGTCACGTACACCCTGAACACCAGATTCAAAAGTCCCAGTATCGGGTTACGCTGTCCGGGGCGCTGTTGCGCGTGGGCCGTGCGCACGACGGCCACTATCACGCCCAGCACGATACCGAGCGTAAGCGCCATCGCCGTCACGACTAAAGTCGTGCCCACGCCGTTGAGGTACTGCTTCCAGCGGTCGGCCTCGATGAACGCCTGATAAAACAGTACAAAGAAGCGTTGCCACGGGGTAATGTCTCCGTTGGCAATCATGAGCTGACGCCACTCGCTGTAGAGAATGCCCCATTGTTGCAAAAAGTATCACCTCTTTTGGTATATGCGCCGGAGTTCTCAAAAACAGGGGCGGCGCGCGCCGCCCCCGGGTGGGAGTTGTCGAAACATTATTCCGCTGTGATATACTTATCGATGATGGCCTGTACGGTGCCGTCGGCCTTGAGTTCGGACAGCGCGTTGTTGACAGCCGTAAGCAGAGCCGGGTTTTCCTTACTCATGCCGATTGCGTAGTCCTCTACGACGTACTCCGTATCGAGAATCGTCAGGCCGGGGTTCTGCGAAACGAGTACCCGCGCGGGGGCGTTGTCGATGACGACGCAATCGACCTGCCCGTTGTTGAGGGCCTGAATTGCGGTCATGCCGTTATCGTAGGCCGTGACATGGTCTTCGCCGTAGTCGTCGGAGCAGTAGATATAGCCGGTCGTGGCGCGCTGTGTGCCAATCATATAGTCGCCGAGGTTGTCGAGCGTCACGCCGGAGCCCTCCGGCACGATAACCACCTGTACGCCGGTGGTGTAGCTGTCGGAGAAGTCCATGACCTGCTGTCTGTCGGGGCGCACGGACACGCCCGCCATGACCATATCGCTCTTGCCCATCGTGACGGCCAGCAGGGCGGAGTCAAAGTCCATGTCGTCAATTTGCAACTCCAGCCCGAGCTTTTCGGCAATCTTCCCGGCGATTTCCACGTCGATACCCTCGAATCCTCCGGCGTCGGTGGTCATCTCATACGGCGGGAAGGCCGCGTTCGTCGACATGGTCAGCTTTCCGGGGGAAACCGTCGTCAGGGCGGTTTCCGTGGCGTCGGGTGCCTCCTCTACGGATACTTCGGCGTCCTCGGGGGCCGCTGTATCCTCTCCGGTTTCCTCGGAGGGTGCCGTATCGGGGGCCGTCGCGGCGTTACTCTCCTGCGCGTCGTTCTGCGGAGCCGACGTTCCGCCGCAACCCGCCAGACAGAATGTCAGCGAGAGCGCCAGCAACAGGGAGGCGAATTTCTTCATAGCATGACTTCCTTTCATCCAGAACCAAAGCCCGGTTCCGGGCTTATTGACGGTAGACGTACCGCGCCGGGGCGGGGTCGGGGAGCGTGGACAGCTCCGGGACGAACATCAACACACCCGCCAGCGCGTCCGTACAGGCCTGTACTTCCGACGGGTCTACTTTCGCGTAGACGCGGTCGACGTAAGGCGCGATAACGTCGATGGACAGTCCCGACAGGTGCGGCGTGTCGCGGTTGAGCAGGATTTCCTTCGGGACTTCGACGGAGAACACGACGTGATAGGGTTCCAGCGTCTTGCGGACTTCCGAGAAGAACGTCGCGAGGTTTTCCTCTTTCGACAGGTCGCCGTACAGGATACGGTCGAGGCGTCCGACAGACGGGTAACAGGCGTCGGTCAGTAAAACTTCGTCGAAACCCAGCTCGGCGGCGTCGCGGGCCAGATTGCAAAGGTAAGTCCGGGTGACTTCCCGCGCCGGGTCAATCCAGAAGTCCTCGTTGCCGTCTTGGAAAATCCGCCCGCTGAGGTTGCGCAGACGCGCCCGGACATTGCCGTTGGACGCGCGCCAGTCGCGGAAACACGCCAGACTTGCGATAGTGTGCGTGTCGGCGGCGGTGAGGCGTCGCAGGGCCTCGGTGGTGTCGGCGGCGATGTTCTTCGACTCCGTGATGACTTCCGTATAAATAATATTGGGGCTGTCAAAGTACACCCATCCCTCCGTGTCTTTCAGGCGCACGGAGACGGCGTTATAGGTGCTGTTGCGCCGCAGGAGCCACGAAATTTCCTCGTATGTCGAGACCGACAGGGGCGTAGCCTGTACCGGGTAGACATGGTAGAAGTCGGGCACGACGGGCGGTTCGGGTTCGGATTCCCCGGTGTCCTGTTCATCCGGGGCGGCCTCGCCGTCGGACGTGCCGGACAACTCCGCGTCTGTTTCGTCGGGCGTCGTCGTTTCGTCGTCTAATGGCTGGGCGTCCGGATTCTCCGCCTCCGTCCCGGCGTTCGCCTCCTCCTGCCAAGGGAAGTGAACCTGCCGCGTGCCGTCGCTCTCCACTACGATGTTGCGCTGTAACAGCACCACGGCAAGGGACGCCAATATGACGGCCAGCAATAATACCGTGAGCACCAGTTTCCACAGCGGCCCTCGGCCACGATAACTTGTATAGCCCTTTACCTTTGCCATATCGCGTCCCTTTCCCCGCAGTCGCCGTCAGCCCTCGACGGCCATCATCTTATTGACGCGGCGCTCGTGCCGCCCCCCCTCGAACTCCGTCGAGAGGAAGACTTCCACCATGCGTTTGGCCATTTCGGGCCCGGTGAAGCCAGCGCCAATGGCCAGCATATTCGCGTTGTTGTGGCGGCGGGTCAGCTCGGCTTGGAGGCAGTCGGCGCAGTGCGCGCAACGGATACCCTTCACCTTGTTCGCGGTGATGGAGATTCCGATACCCGTCAGGCAGATGACGATTCCGCGCTCGCATTTGCCCTCGGCGACGGCCCGCGCGGCGGGTTCGCCGAAGTCGGGGTAGTCACAGCTTTCCGGGCCGTAACAGCCGAAATCCTCGTAGGTGTGGCCCAAATCGTCCAGCACGGTCTTGACGAACTGCATCAGTTGATACCCGCCGTGGTCGCATCCCAGCGCGATTTTCATAAGAAGTGCCCTCCTGTGCGCGTGATTGTCCGGAAGCCGGAGCGTCGCTGTCTATTATAGCCCCCCGCCGCCGAAAAATCAATGATTATCTTTCCATAATTCGGAGAAATTCGACGTTCAGCGGTTCCTTCCCTTTTTCTTCCAGAACGGCTTGCGCTCCCCGTCGTCGGGTTCGTTCTCGCCCATCGCCTCGGCGAATTTGCGGAGTGCCTCCTTCTGCTCGCGGTTGAGGTTCCGGGGCGTCTCGATGTAGACGGTCACGTACTGGTCGCCGCGCCCGCGCCCGTTGATAAAGGGAATCCCCTTGCCTTTCAGGCGGAACGTCGCGCCGCTCTGCGTGCCCTCCGGGAGGTCGTACTGCACTTTGCCGTCGATGGTGGGAATCTCCAGTTGGGCGCCGAGTACGGCCTGCGCGAACGTCACGGACTGCTCGCACAGAACGGAAGTGCCCTCGCGGCGGAAAAGCCCGTGGGGGCGTATGCTAATCGCTACCAGTAAATCCCCGGCGGCGCCGCCATTCTTCCCGGCGTGGCCCTGTCCCCGGACGGAGACAGACTGTCCGCCATCGATTCCGGCGGGAATCTGTACCTGAATGGTGCGGCGGCGGCGAATCATGCCGCTCCCGTGGCAGTCCTTGCACGGCTGGCGGATAATCTTCCCCTTCCCGGCGCAGCGCGTACACGGCGCGGAAGTCGCCACGGTGCCGAACGGCGTCTGCCGGCGAACCTGTACCTGTCCGGTGCCGTGGCAGTCGGGACAGGTCTCCGGGGAAGTCCCGTCGGCACAGCCGTTGCCGTTACAGGTCGTACAGGTCTCGTAGCGCTCAACCGTCAATTCCTTCTGACAGCCGAACGCGGCCTCCTCGAACGTAATCGTCAGCGACACCCGGATACTTTCCCCGCGTTGTGGGGAGTTCGGATTGGCGCGGCGCGTCCCACCGAAGCCGCTCCCGCCGAAGAAACTGCCGAATATGTCGCCCAAGTCGCCGAAATCGAAATCGCCGCTGAAGCCGCCGCCGTAGCCCCCCGCGCCGAAATTCGGGTCTACTCCGGCGTGCCCGTAGCGGTCGTAGCGCGCCTTCTTGTCGGCGTTGGACAGAACGTCGTAGGCCTCGCCGACTTCCTTAAACTTTTCTTCGGCCTCCTTGTCGCCGGGGTTCAAGTCCGGGTGGTACTTGCGCGCCATCTTCTTGTAGGCCTTCTTGATATCGTCCTCCGACGCGTCCTTGCCGATTCCGAGTACCTCGTAGTAGTCCCGTTTGTTCTCTGCCATACATGAAACTCCTTATGCGTCCCGGCGCGCCGCAATCAGGGACAGCGACGCTGTCCCTGACCGCACACCTGTTTTCTTACTTGCCCTGATTCGGGTCGTCGTCGACGACCTTGTAATCAGCGTCGTAATACTGCTGGCCGTCGTCCGCGCCCGACTGCCCCGGGTTCGGCCCCGCCTGCTGTGCGCCCTGCGGGTTGGCCTGCTGGTACAGCTTCTCGCTCACCGCGTAGAAGGCCTGCTTCAATTCCTCCGTGGCCGACTTAATCCGCCCCGAATCCGTACCCTTCAGCGCCTCTTTCAGGTTGTCAATGCCGCCCTGTACTTTCGCGCGGTCGTCCGCCGGGATTTTGTCGCCCATCTCGGAGAGCGTCTTTTCGCTCTGATACACCATCTGGTCGGCCTCGTTGCGTACTTCGACTTCCTCTTTCAGGCGCTTATCTTCCGCCGCGTACTGCTCCGCTTCCTTGACGGCCTTCTCGATGTCCTCCTTGCTCATGTTGGACGAGGACGTAATGGTAATGTGCTGTTCCTTTCCGGTGCCCAAGTCCTTCGCGGAGACGTTGACAATGCCGTTGGCGTCGATGTCGAACGTGACCTCAATCTGAGGCACGCCGCGCCGCGCCGGGGCGATTCCGTCGAGGTGGAAGCGGCCCAGCGACTTGTTCGCCGCCGCCATTTCGCGCTCGCCCTGCAACACATTCACTTCTACACTCGTCTGGTTGTCGGCGGCGGTGGAGAAAATCTGGCTCTTCTTGACGGGAATCGTCGTGTTCCGGTCAATCAGCTTCGTACACACGCCGCCCATCGTCTCAATACCCAGCGACAGCGGGGTAACGTCCAGCAGGAGCAGTCCCTTGACATCGCCCTTGAGCACGCCGGCCTGTAACGCCGCGCCCATCGCGACGCATTCGTCGGGGTTGATTCCCTTAAAGGGTTCGTTCCCGGTGAAGTTCTTCACGGCGTCCTGTACGGCGGGGATACGGCTCGAACCGCCCACAAGTAAAACCTTTGCGAGGTCGGACGGGCGGAGACCCGCGTCGGACATCGCCTGCCGTACCGGACCCATCGTCGCGTCGACGAGGTGACTTGTCAGCTCGTTGAACTTCGCGCGGGAGAGCGTCATGTCGAGGTGCTTCGGGCCGGAGGCGTCCGCCGTGATATAGGGAAGGTTGATATTCGACATCGTGACGCCGGAAAGCTCAATCTTGGCCTTTTCGGCGGCCTCTTTCAGCCTCTGCATGGCCACGCGGTCGCCGGACAGGTCGACGCCCTCCGCGCGCTTGAACTCGCTGACCATCCACTTCATGACGCACTCGTCGAAATCGTCGCCGCCGAGGCGGTTGTTGCCCGCCGTGGCCAACACTTCGATTACTCCGTCGTCAATTTCCAGAATGGAAACGTCGAACGTGCCGCCGCCGAGGTCGTAGACCATGATTTTCTGCGACTGCTCCTTGTCGACGCCGTAGGCCAGCGCGGCGGCGGTCGGCTCGTTGATAATGCGCAAGACTTCCAGTCCGGCGATTTTCCCGGCGTCCTTGGTGGCCTGACGCTGGGAGTCGGTGAAGTAGGCCGGGACGGTAATGACGGCCTCCGTGACAGGCCCGCCCAGATAGGCTTCGGCGTCCGCCTTGAGCTTCTGGAGAATCATGGCGCTGATTTCCTGCGGGGTGTAGCGCTTGTCGTCGATTTTGACCTTGTAGTCACTGCCCATCTCGCGCTTGATGGAGGAAATCGTGCGCTCGGGGTTCGTGATGGCCTGACGCTTGGCGACCTGCCCCACCATTCTTTCCCCGGTCTTGGAGAACGCCACCACGGACGGCGTAGTCCGGTTGCCCTCCGCGTTGGGGATTACGACGGCCTCGCCGCCCTCCATCACGGATACGCAAGAGTTCGTAGTACCTAAATCAATGCCGATTACTTTAGACATGGTATATTTGCCTCCTGTTAGGTGTTGCTTAATGTTACGTTAATTCGCTACCTGTACCACGGCGTGACGAATGACCTTGCCGTTCATCATGAAACCGGGCTGGAATACCTGTGAAACCTCGTTCTCGCCGTACTTCTCATCGTCGATGTGATTGACGGCGTTGTGCTTCTCGGGGTCGAATGCCTGCCCTAGGGCGTCAATTTCCGACACGCCCGACGATTTCAAAATCTCCTGCGCCTGCTGGAAAATCTTGATAAGCCCCTGTTTATGCGGGTTGTCGTCGTCGCCCTCTGCTGCGGCGGCGCGCGCGAGGTTGTCGTACACCGGGAGAAACTTTAGGATTGTGTCCGCCTTCGCGTCCTGCCAGAGTGTTTCCTTCTCCCGGGCCGTGCGCTTGCGGTAGTTGTCGTACTCCGCCGCCTGCCGGACGTACTGGTCTTTCACCG
>CAMHDB010000090.1 GCA_946183715.1 uncultured Oscillibacter sp. | reverse complement strand
GAAACAGGAATGAAACGGAAGAGTTTATAACTTTTTGTAAGTTTTCAGTAACGGTGACTTTCTATGACCGCGAAAATCAAAATGACAACTCCGCTTGTGGAGATGGACGGCGACGAAATGACCCGCATTCTGTGGGCGTGGATTAAGGAAAAACTGATTCTGCCTTTCGTCGACCTGAAAACCGAATACTACGACCTCAGCCTGCTGAACCGTAACGCCACCAAAGACCAGATTACCCTACGCGCCGCCAACGCCACGAAACATCTCGGCGTCGCCGTCAAGTGCGCCACCATTACGCCCAATCAGCAGAGAATGGAGGAGTACCCGGAATTAACGGAAATGTGGAAGTCCCCGAACGGCACCATCCGCGCCTTTCTCGACGGTACCGCCTTCCGCGCCCCCATCGTGCTCCCGTTCCTGAAACCCGTCGTAAAGACGTGGGAGGCCCCGATTACCGTCGCACGCCACGCCTACGGCGACGTTTACAAGGCCGTCGACCTGCGTACCAAAACTCCCGGTACCGCTACGTTCACCTTCACCGACCGCGACGGCAATACCATTGACCGCATGGTACAGCAAGTTTCCGGCGGCGCGGTCTGGCTCTCCCAACATAACACGGAGGACAGTATACGCTCCTTTGCCGAAAGCTGTTTCCGCTTCGCCGTCAATACCAAACAGGACTTGTGGTTTTCCACCAAAGACACAATCTCAAAAATCTACGACGGCGCTTTCAAGGAAATCTTTCAGGAACTTTACGACACCCGCTACAAGGAACAGTTCCAGCGCCTCGGCCTGACCTACTTCTACACCCTCATTGACGACGCGATTGCCCGCGCTGTACGGTCCAAGGGCGGCTTCATCTGGGCGCTCAAAAACTACGACGGCGACGTGATGAGCGACATGATTGCCACCGCGTTCGGCTCCCTCGCTATGATGACTTCCGTGCTCGTCTCCCCCGACGGCGTCTACGAGTACGAGGCCTCACACGGCACCGTCACGAAACACTATTACCGCTATCTCAAGGGCGAAAAGACCTCCACGAATCCTATGGCGACAATTTACGCGTGGTCGGGCGCGCTCCGCAAGCGCGGCGAAATGGACGGCCTTTCGGACTTGTCGGCGTTCGGCGACATGCTCGAAACCGCCTGCCTCGACACCCTCGGACAGGGTACCATGACCGGAGACTTGTCCGGGCTTGTCGAACCCGGCTTCCCCGTCCACGTCGTCGACAGCGAACAGTTCCTCGACGCAATCGCCGCGCGCCTCGGCAAACTCGTGCATAGCTGACCCCGCCCGCGCATAGAATGCGGGAGAGGTGAGGCCGTTGGACAAGAACAATCACGCGCGCGCGGTTCTGTGCTTATCGCTCTGCTTCCTCGCCGGGGCCGGGGCCGGACAAGTCCTCGCCCTCGGTACCCCCGGCGCGTCCGTCGACGAACTGCGCCGCGTCCTCTCCGATTACTGCCGGAATCTGCAACCCTCTCCTGTCAGCGTGCCCCTCGCCGCCTCCACGCTCGTTATCTGGTTCCGTATGCCCTTATTGGTATTCCTCTGGGGCTTTACTTCTTTGGGCGTCCCGCTCGTCTGCCTCACTACTGCCGCTTTCGGCTTCCTGCTCTCCTTCTCGGTGGGCTGTTTCGCGGCGGCGTTCGGCTGGGAGGGAATCCTGCTCAGCGCCGCCGCCCTCGGAATCCGCGCCGCGCTGACTATGCCCTGCTTCTTTCTGCTGTCGCTCTCGTCGATGGAGCGCGCCGCGTGGCTCTTCCGGGTGTCCGGCGGGAAACGCGCCGCGCCCCCCGACCGCCGCATGTGTACGGCACTCTGTACGTTGCTTCTGCTCTCCGGCGCGGCCCTCGACTTGTACGCCACCCCGTACTTGTTGCGGCTGTCGCTCGCGTGGCTCGGCGTCCCGTGAGGCACCGCCGCGCATGGAAACTGTCAGCTACGCGAAAAAGCCTCTCCCGTGTTGACGGGGAGGCAAAGGAATCTGTCAGGCATACAAACGGCCCTCCCCGGTGATAGGGAGGGCCGTTTCTGTTACGGTATAACGCTTCCGACAAACTCGGCGGCGTTGGCCCCGGCGATACGCCCGAATACCACGAAATCCGCGACGGCGTTGCCGCCCAGACGGTTCCCGCCGTGTACGCCTCCGGTCACTTCCCCGGCGGCGTAAAGGCCCGGAATCACGTTGCCCGACGTGTCGAACACCTCGGCGTCGGGGTTGATTTTCAGGCCGCCCATCGTGTGGTGAATCCCCGCCGTTACCTTGATTGCGTAGAACGGCGCGAGGTCAAGCGGTTCGGCGAAACTCGTGCGCCCGTAAAGCGGGTCATTCTTATTCGCCGCGCAACTGTTCCAGAACTCCATCGTGTCCCGGAACGTCTGCGCCGGTACGCCCATCGCCTCGGCGAGTTCCTCGTAGGTATTGCCCTCCACCGTGTAGCCCTTCCTGATGTAGCCCTGAATCACGTTGGAGTTTTCGACCATCTTCGAGTCGATAATCAGCCAACTGAAAGAGCCGGGCTGTTCAATCTCGGCGGCGGAGACTTTATCGCGCGTCGACACCTCGTCGTAGAAGCGGTAGCCGTCGGCGTTGACTAAAATCGCACCGTCCCCGCGCAGTCCCTCCGTGATGAGGTTGGAAGTATTGTACTCGACCGTCGGGTGAATCTGAATTTGTTCCATGTCGACGGTAGCGGCCCCGATTGCGACCGCCATGTCGATACCCTGTCCCTGAATGCCGCTGGCGTTCGTCGTGGTGAAGCCGTCCAAGTCCGCGCGGTACGAGACGACCTTCTCGTGATTCGCCCCGAATCCGCCCGCCGTGTCAATGACCGCCTTCGCGTTGATGGTAACTTTGTTGCCCGTCGGGCCTTCCGCGACAATCCCGACGACTTTGCCGCCGTCGTCCTTCGTGATTTGCGTCGCCTTGGTGTTCAGGTACAGCGTGATGTTGTCGCGCTTGTTGAGGTTCTCTTGCAGAATCGGCACGATATATTCGCCGACGGAGACCGTCTTGCCGGATTCGTCCACCGGGCGGTGAATGCGCTTCACCGACGCCCCGCCGAAACTCGACACGCTTTGCAAATCCGCGCCGATGGTGTGCAGCCATTCAATGGCCCCCGCGCTTTCCTCGGCGAGTTTCTGGACGAGTACCGGGTTGTTGATACCGTGCCCGCCGATGAGCGTGTCAAGCTGGAACAGCTCCACGGAATCGAAATAGCCCTCGGCGTCGTCCTGATAGGCGGCCCACTGTTCCGCGACCATCGACGCAAGCTCCTGAATCGCGACGTTGTCGGCGTACTCCGCGCCCGCGGCGGCCTCCAACTGCTTTTCGACGCCCGCGCTTTCCGCGAACGCGTTCTCGTCCTGATAAACCGTCTTGGCGGCGTTCATGCCGCCCGTGGAGCGGATGGAGTTCCCGCCGACCATGGGCATACTCTCCACAACGATGACATTCCGCCCGGCGTCAGCCGCCACGACAGCGGCAGTCATGCCCGCGCCGCCCGCGCCGATAACCACGATATCCGTATCGTAGGTGACATCCGGCTCTTTGGCGGTGTCGACCGCGGCGGGCGCGGCCTCGAACGCCGCCGCCGATACCCCGGCAGTCTCCAGCGCGTTCCGGATTGCGTTCTTGATGGCCTCGGAGGTGACAGTAGCCCCCGTCACGCCGTCGACTTGCAGACTTTGCGCGTTGAGAATGTCGCCCGGCAACTGCGCCACGGCCAGAGAACCGATACCTTCCGTCTCGCTCTGCTCCACGACGTTCACACGGTAGAGCCTGTCCGGCGTGGCGGTGACTTCTACGGTCACGTCGCCGTTGATTCCCTTGGCGGTGCCGCGCGCCGTCACGGCCTCGGTCGGGATTTCCTCGCCGCCTTCCATAAGTTCCGCCGTCGCGTCGCCCGATTCCGTAGTCTCGGCAGGTTGCGCCGTCGTGTCGCCCGATTCCGTAGTCTCGACGGGTTCCGCTGTCGCGTCGCCCGATTCCGTAGTCCCGACGGGTTCCGCCGCGCCCGCGACGCCCTTTGTCACGTCGGCGGGTGCGGCGCTCTCAAAAGCCGCCGTCGAAATCCCCGCCGAATCCAGACCGTTGCGGATTGCGTTCTTGATTGCCGTCGAAGTCACGGTCGCGCCCGTCACGTCGTCCACGTCCAGACTTTGCGCCTCGTAGATGTCGCCCGGGAGTTGCGCCGCCGCAAGGCCGCCGATGTCCGGCGTCTCGTTCTCCTCGACAACTTTAATCTGATAGAGCCTCTCCGGCGTCGCCGTGACTTCTACCGTCACGTCGCCCATCATGCCCGGGGCGGTTCCGGTGACGGTCACGGCGTCGGCGGGGATGTCACCGGCTTTCGCGCCCGCCTGATTCCCGCCGCTCCCCGCGATTGCGTTGGCCAGCAGAATCATCGCCACAAATATTCCGCAGGCCACGCCAGCGGCATTCGTGTACTTTCCCTTCATGCGTTCACTCTTCCTTTCAGGTTCCGGGGCCGCCGGAAATGATTGTCCCTATCTTACCGGATTGCGCCCCAAAATGCAAGAGGCGGCGGAGATTTATTTGCCCTCACGACAGGCGGCGCGCAAGCAGGTATTGCGTACACAGTCCGGTAAAGAGGCCCGTCACCATGCCCGAGAGCGTCAGGAGCGGGGCATAGGCCAGTACGGCGGCGGAACGCGTCACAAAGACGGCGGCGGCGAGCTGTCCGGCATTGTGCGCCACGGCGGCGCATACGCCGCAAATCCAGACTTGCCGCCGCGTCGTGACGCGCCGCAGGAGTACGAGTACGCACCAGCTCAACAGCCCGCCCGAGAGGCTGTAAAACAAGACCATGAGGTGTCCGGCGAAGAACGCGCCCAGAATCACCCGGCACAGTAAAATACAAAGCGCGTCCCACGGCCCGATTGTACACACCGCCCAAACGTTGACAACGTTCGCAAGCCCGAGTTTGACGCCCGGAATCGGCACGGGTACGGGTACCTGCGCCTCCACCGTGAACAGAATCAGCGCGACGGCGGTCAAGAGGGCGTCGCGGGTCAGGCGTCGCGTACTCACGGGGCGTCCTCTTCCATCACGATGAGTAAATTGTGCGGCAGACAGGCTATCGGGAAACCGAAGTCCGGCAGCCAGCCCTCCAAGACGCAAATCTGGTCGGGGCAGTCCGCCTCCTCCACGCAGATTCGCCCCGGCTCTATCAGAATCGTATTCGACCCGTCGGGGCCGTCTACCACGTAACGTTCCGGCTCTTGCACTTGATTGAGGTCTACCCGCCGCGCGAGCTCCCCGTCTACGTAGATTGCCGCGACCATCGACGGCGCGCCGCCGCGCGGGCGTAGCACGAAAAACAGGCAGATTCCCAGCACCGCCGCGAAAATCAGTACCCATACGCGCGTTTTCATACGCCTTCCTCCCGTCCGTCGCGGAGCAGTTCCGTGAAACTCCGGATGTAGACATCACACAGCGCGCGCATTTCGGGCTCGTCGGCGGCGAAATCGCGGTCGTAGACCCCGACTGTACGCATACCCGCCCCGCGCGCGCCCCGGCATGACAACAGACTGTCGTCGAACAGCGTACACTCCCCGGGACGAACGCCCAGTATTGACGCCGCCGCGCGCCAGAGTTCCGGCGACTGCTTCTCGATGTTCAGTTCCTGCGCGAAAATCACGCGCTCGAAGCAGTCCCCGATTTCCAGATGTTCCAACGCGTCGCGGCAGTGTTCGGGTACGCTCGAAGTCACGATTGCCAACCGTTCCCCGTCGCCCCGGCACTGTCCCAGATACGCCCTCACGCCCGGTTTCAACCCCACTGTCCGGTACAGCCCCCGCGCCAGCTCCATCCACTCCGACATGATTTCCTCACAGCTTTCCGACAGCCCGCAAAAACGTTTCGTGAACTCCGCCGCAAGCGGGAAAATCGTGTGGGCCACGCCTTCATAGTAGGCCCGCGTGTACGGAATCCCGCGCCGCGCCAGAAACGTCCGGTCGACATCCTTCCAGATTCCGTTTGAATCAATCAAAGTTCCGTCAAGGTCGAACAGAAACAAAATTTCCTCCTTACTCCCGCTATGGCCTCCCGGCCCGCGCGCGACAAATTACGGCATTGCTTCCAGCGTGAAGCGCCACGGGAAGTCGCGCGCCTCCCCGGCGTAGTCGATACCGATTCGCGGCCCCGCCCGCACGATTTCGCGGCGCGGCGGCAACTCCGGCAGGCCGATATCGCCCGGGGCGTCGCACACAAACAGGGCGTCGCCCGTCAGCGGCAAGCCGTTCTCCGCCCTCGTCAGGCACAGCGCCTGACAGACTTTCCCGGGGCCGTTCAGGAAATTCCGGCGCCGCGCGGACGTTGCGGGCCTGCCGCCGTAGCGCCGACGCCACATAAAGTCCGTACCCGCGACCGCCTCCATGCCCCGTATCAGTACGGCGGCGGGCTCCCCCTCCGGTTCCGTCACGAAGTTCAGACAGTGGTACATGCCGTATATGAGGTAGATGTACGCGTGCCCGGGCCCCAAGTACAAAGGCGCTGTCCGCGCCGTCCTGCGGTACCCGTAGGCGTGGCAGGCCCTGTCACAGCGCCCGACATAGGCCTCGGTTTCGGTGAGGCGTCCGGCCAACAGCGGCCCGCCCTCCGGACGCCGTACCACAATTTTTCCCAGCAGTGCCCGCGCGACTTCCACCGTGTCGCGGGCGTAAAAATCACAAGAAAGCCTTGCCATTTCTCCCCCCCGGTGCTACAATAACGCTTGTTTTGCATTCTACCACAGAACGCCCAAAGGAGCAAGACTATGAAACCCAACTGGATTCGGCAAAACGTCCTCCCGGTACTCGCCGCCATGATTTGGGGCAGTGCCTTTCTGGCCCAGAGCGTCGGCGCGGAACACATGGGGCCGTTTACGTTCAATACGGCCCGCTCCGTCGTCGCGTTCTTCTTCCTGCTGGCGCTGTGTGCTGTGCGCCGCCGCTTTCGCGGGAGCGCCGTCCGCGCGTGGCGCGAACTCCTTACCGCGGGCGGCTGCTGCGGTACCGCCCTCGCCGTCGCGACGTGGCTGCAACAGGCAGGTATGGCCACCACCGAACCCGGCAAGGCCGGATTCATTACGGCGCTCTATATCGTGATTGTACCGCTCATCGGGAAATTCTTCCTGAAGCGGGAGGCCCCGCCGACGATTTGGGTCAGCGTCGCGCTGGCGGCTGTCGGACTGTACCTGCTGAGCGTCACGGAAAGTCTGACGATGGAACCCGGCGACGTGTATATGATTCTCTGCGCGCTCGTCTTCTCGGTGCAAATTCTCCTGATTGACCACTTTTCGCGCCGCGTCGACGGCGTCGCGATGTCGTGCGTACAGTTCTTTACCATGACCGCCGTTTCCGCGCTCGGCGCGGCGGTCACGGCGGAGAGCGTCAGCGCGGAGGCGCTGCGCGTGTGCCTG
>CAMHDB010000089.1 GCA_946183715.1 uncultured Oscillibacter sp. | reverse complement strand
GGCATACCGGTCAATTCATTGGTAGTCGGCATATGGCGTCGCTGTCCGTACTCCGGCGGACAGCCTCTCCTTTCGGCATTGTTCCGGCGGCCTCGAAAACCGCCCCTAACATGTTACCACGATTCCGCAAGATTGGCAACGGTTTTCTTGCGTCTCCGGCGGGACGAATACCGGAGAGCATGAGCGAAAAAACCGCCCCGCGTCCGGGACGGTTCGCGTATTATTCCCCGGCCTGTAAGGCCTGATAAATCGTGTCGGGGCCGCGCTCCATCGCCAGCGTACCGCTCTTGGCAATCTCCAAAATAGAGAAGTCGGAGAGGGTGTCGATGAGGGCGTCGTTCTTGACGGGCGTGCCGAATACGGCGATAGTCAGCGAATCGCGGCAGATGTCGATAATCTTGGCGCGGAAAATGTTGGCAATCTGGATGACTTCCTCGCGTCCGTCGCGGTCTTCGGTACGCACTTTAATGAGCGCGATTTCCCGGTGAATGGAGCCTTCGCTGTCGAGCACCTTCACGGCGAGGACGGGGAGCAGTTTCCGGCACTGCGCCGCGATTTGCCCAATCATCATCTCGTCGGCCATGAGTTCGATGGAGATACGGGTAATGCGGGGGCGGTCGGTGGCCCCGGAGACGATGGACTCGATATTGTAGCCCTTGCGGGAGAAGAGCCGCGCCACCTGACTGAGTACGCCGGGGATGTCCTGTACCAGAATGCACAGCGTGTAGCGCTTGCGCGCGCTGTCGAACTGTTTTTTCATACGCGTCGCCCCCTCAATTCAACAGGAAGTCCGTCACGGGAGAGCCGCCCGCGACCATGGGCCTGACCATTTCGTCCATGTCGAGCACGGCGTCAATGACGGCGCCGCCGCCGCAGTCGAGCGCGGCCCGGAACGCGCTTTCAAATTCCTCCGCCGTCGTGGCGCGGTAGCCGTGGAGCCCGTAGGCCTCGGCGAGCTTCACGAAATCGGGGCCGCGGTCAAGGGTGGTCTCCGAGAAGCGCTTGCCGTAAATCAGGTTCTGCCACTGCCGCACCATGCCCAGACAGCCGTTGTTGAAAATCACGGTCACGACCGGGAAATGGTAGTGTTCGACGGTGGCGAGTTCGTTGCAGTTCATGCGGAAACAGCCGTCGCCCGTGAGGTGCAGTACGCGCCGCTCCGGAAAGCCCGCCTGCGCGCCGATAGCCGCGCCTAAGCCGAAGCCCATCGTGCCGAAGCCGCCGCTGGTCAGGAGCTGTCCGGGGTAGCGGAAGTGTACGGACTGAATCGCCCACATTTGGTGTTGCCCGACATCCGTCGAGAAAATCGTACTCTCCGGCGCGGCGCGGTTGATAATGTCCATAATCTGCGCGGGGTTGAGCGCGCCGCCGGAAGGCGCGGATTCCTCCGCCGGGCGTAAGGACAGAATCCGCTCTTTCCACGCCGTGTGTTGCAACTGTTCCATGCGGGCGTTGAGCGCGAACAACACAGCTTTCGCGTCGCCGACGATGTGCAAATCGGTCAGGATGTTCTTGTCAATCTCCGACTGGTCGATGTCAATCTGTACGACCTTGGCCTGTGCCGCGAACGTGCCCGGGTCGGTGGCGACGCGGTCGGAGAAGCGACAGCCGACGGCAATCAGCAAATCGCACTCGGCGCAGGCCGTGTTCGACGCGTGGGAGCCGTGCATGCCAATCATGCCCGTGACAAGACGGTGGTCTCCGGCGATTCCGCCGCCGCCCATGACCGTAATCGCGACGGGGGCGTCGAGCCTCTCGGCGAACGTGAGGAACTCCGCGCTTGCGCGTCCGCGCACCACGCCGCCGCCGCAGACTAGGAACGGGCGTTCCGACTGCTGAATCAGTTCCAGCAGGCGGGAGATGTCGTCCTCGTCGGGCTGAGGCGCGGACAGGCGCCGGCGTAAGGCGCGAATATGCGGGAGCCTGTCGCCCTGCTGCGCGGCGGGGACGGGCGCGTATTCGACCATTTGCGCGGGGGCGGTCACGTTCTTGAGAAAGTCGATGAGCACCGGCCCCGGACGCCCCGACGCCGCAATCACGAACGCCTCGCGCATGACGGGCACAATCTCCGCCGGGTCGCGTACCAAGAACGTCGCCTTCGTAATCGGCATGGCGATTCCGGTAATGTCGACCTCCTGAAAGGCGTCGCGCCCCAGCAGGTTTTCGCTGACGTTACAGGTAATGAAGACCACCGGGGACGAGTCCAAATGCGCCGTTGCGATGCCCGTCGTAAGGTTCGTCGCGCCGGGGCCGGACGTGGCGAAACACACGCCGACTTTCCCGGTGGCGCGGGCGTAGCCGTCGGCGGCGTGGGACGCGCCCTGCTCGTGCGAGGTCAGGACGTGCCGGATTCTGTCCCGGTAGTGGTAGAGCTCGTCGTAAAGGTTCAGGATGGTGCCGCCCGGGTAGCCGAATACGGTGTCCACGCCCTGTTCCAGCAGACACTCCAGAATGGCTTGTGTAGAACGGATTTTCAAGTAGTACAACCTCCTTCCGCGCTTCCCCATACTATACGCAATTTCCACGGAATGCGCAAGCCCTTTTTTCAAAACGCCGCCCACGGGGCAAAACTGTTTGCGCACGATTCCATTACGCGCCGTCTTTCCGGCGAAACGCCTTGACGCCCCGCGCCAACTGTGCTACAATTCGCCGTGCGAAAGCGCCTGACTTTTCAGGCGAAAGGAGTTGGACACGATGGAACAGCAGATTCCCTACAAAATCTACCTCGACGAGACGGAACTCCCCAAGGCGTGGTACAATATGCGCGCCGACATGTCGGTGAAGCCCGCGCCGTTACTCAATCCCGGCACCTGTCAGCCGCTGACCGCGCAGGAATTGAGCGGTATTTTCTGTGAGGAACTTGTCAGGCAGGAACTCAACGAGACCGACGCGTGGATTCCCATCCCGCAGGAAATCCGCGACTTCTACAAGATGTACCGTCCCTCGCCGCTTGTCCGCGCCTACTGCCTCGAACGTCAGCTCGGCACCCCCGCCAAAATCTACTACAAGTTCGAGGGCAACAACACCAGCGGCAGTCACAAGCTCAACTCCGCAATCGCCCAAGCCTACTACGCCAAGGAACAGGGCCTGAAGGGCGTCACGACCGAGACGGGCGCCGGACAGTGGGGTACCGCGCTGTCTATGGCCTGTTCGTACTTCGGGCTGGACTGCAAGGTCTATATGGTGAAGGTATCCTATGAGCAGAAGCCGTTCCGGCGGGAGGTCATGCGCGTATACGGCGCGTCGGTCGTGCCGTCGCCGTCCGACACGACGGAAGTCGGGAGAAAGATT
The DNA here is from genome assembly GCA_946183715.1 of uncultured Oscillibacter sp. Taxonomy (GTDB): domain Bacteria; phylum Bacillota; class Clostridia; order Oscillospirales; family Oscillospiraceae; genus Oscillibacter. Next base: position 4,252 of record CAMHDB010000089.1, on the reverse strand, counting down.
CTGGCCGAACACCCCGGCACGGGCGGCTCCCTCGGCTGTGCGATTTCGGAGGCCGTGGAAGTCGCCACGGCCAATCCCGGCTACCGCTACGTCCTCGGAAGCGTGCTCAATCAGGTTTTATTACACCAGTCGGTTATCGGTCTTGAAACCAAGGCCGCGCTCGACAAGTACGGCGTAAAGCCCGATATCATAATCGGCTGTGCGGGCGGCGGGTCGAACCTCGGCGGGCTCATCGCGCCGTTCATGGGCGAGAAACTCCGCGGGGAGGCCGATTACCGTATCGTGGCCGTAGAGCCCGCGTCGTGCCCGAGTTTCACGCGCGGCAAGTTCGCCTACGACTTCTGCGACACCGGCAAAATCTGCCCCCTCGCGAAAATGTACACCCTCGGGAGCGGCTTCATCCCGTCGCCGAACCACGCCGGGGGACTGCGTTTCCACGGCATGAGTTCGACGCTCTCCCAGCTCTACCACGACGGTTATATGGAGGCCGTGTCGGTGGAGCAGACGAAAGTTTTCGAGGCGGCGGAGCAGTTCGCGCGTGTCGAGGGAATTTTGCCCGCGCCGGAGAGTTCCCACGCCATCCGCGTGGCAATCGACGAGGCGAACAAGTGCAGGGAGACCGGGGAGGCGAAAACCATCGTCTTCGGCCTGACGGGCACGGGTTACTTTGATATGGTAGCCTACGAGAAGTTCCACGACGGGCAGATGACCGACTTCGTCCCCACCGACGCCGACTTGCAGGCCAGCTTCGACACCCTTCCCAAAGTCGAATAACACGCGCTTAAAGTTGCCGGGCGGCCCCGCCGTAAGCCGCGCTTGTGAAAAAACAGGGTTCCCGATACGTTCGGGAATCCTGTCCGCGTCATCCGTTGTTCTCTTGCGCGAGGAGTTCCAGCGCGGCCTTTGCGGCGGCCTGTTCGGCCTCCTTCTTGCTCCGCCCCGTGCCCTGCCCGAGCTGTTTCCCGTTGACGCGTACCTCCATCGTGAAGACTTTCGCGTGGTCGGGGCCGCGTTCGTCGAGAAGCCCGTAGGTCATGACATGTTCCGGGTTGTGCTGTATGAGCTCCTGTAGGACGGTCTTGTAGTCCTGATTGCGCTGTTCGGGGGCCTCCTCCGGGAAGTCGGCCAGCAGGCAGCGGTGAATCAGCGCCGACGCCGCCTCCATGCCGCCGTCGAGGTATACCGCCGCCAGTACGGCCTCCACGGCGTCGGCCAGAATCGACGGGCGGTTCCTCCCGCCGCCGCTCTCCTCCCCGCGCCCTAAGTGCAGGTGTTCGCCTAGGCCCAGTTCCAGCGCGATTCCGTACAGGCTCTTCTCGCACACCAGCGCCGCCCGGCTGCGCGTCAATTCGCCCTCCGGCCAGTCCGGGCGCTGACGGTACAGAAATTCCGCCGTCACGAGGCCCAGAATCGAGTCGCCGAGAAATTCCAGCCGCTCGTTGCTCCGCAGATTCCGGGCGCGGTGCTCGTTGGCGAAGGAACTGTGGCATAGCGCCTGTTCCAGCAGGGACGGGTCACGAAATGTGTACTGTAGCTTCTGTTCCAGTTCCTTTACAGCGGTCATTTCCAAGCCTCCTTATGACGGTATCACGCGCGGACTTATTTCAGCCGCCCGGCGAGAAAGCGCACGGCGTCGCCGACGGTCTTGAGCGCGGGAAGCTCCTCCTCCGGGACTTCCTCAATCTCGAAGCGCTCCTCCATCGCCATCGCCAGTTCGACGAGGTCGACGGAGTTGGCGCCCAAGTCGTCCTCGAACGAGGTGTCCATGGTGATATTCTCCGGCTCCATGACAAATTCCTCGGCGACCAGTTCCCGCATGATTTGGAAGATTTCCTCAACTGACATTCTCCGACACTCCTTAGAAACGGAAAGATTGCGGCCTCCGCCGCGCCACAACATCATACGGTAGCAGGCCGCCGCTGTCAAGAGGGGATTGCGCTTTTTTCGGGGAAAAAGCCTCTTGACAAGCGCGCGGGGGGCGTATACAATGGCATCGCCGCGAGACAAACGAACACAGGGGCGCTGGGAGGTTCCCGGCTGAGACGTGGGCGAATCCGCCCGCGAACCCTCGAACCTGACCCGGGTAATGCCGGCGCAGGGAGTGCTTTGAAGCTCCTTCCGCGTGACATTGTTCGGGTGTCGCGCGGCTATTTTTGCGCGAGAGGAGCGATTTGTATGAACATGGCGAAGTCCAAGGAACTCCGCCGACTGGTCGAGGGCGCGGTCATGGTGGCCGTGGCGCAGGTGCTGAGCATGATTATCCTGTGGAAACTGCCGCAGGGCGGGGCGGTGTGCCTCGGAATGCTCCCCATTTTCCTGTACGCGGCGCGCTGGGGCCTCGGCCCGGGGCTGATGAGCGGTTTCGTGCTGGGCGTGCTGCAATTCCTGTCCGACGGGGGAATCGCGCTGGGCTGGCAGTCGATTCTCGGCGACTACCTCGCCGCCTATACCGTACTCGGCCTCGCAGGGCTGTTCCGGGGCTGGAAGTACGCCGTATTCCCCGGGACGGTCGTCGGCTCCGCGGCGCGCTTCCTCGTCCACTTCGTCGTCGGCGCGACGATTTGGCGCGAGTACATGCCCGAACGCTTTTTCGGCCTCTCGATGACCTCCCCGTGGTTCTACTCCCTCCTCTACAACGGCTCCTACATGGCCCTCGATACGCTCCTGTGCCTGTTGGTATTCGCGCTGTTGCAGAGGCCCATGGGAAAGTACCTCTCCGGGGCTGATATCGCGTGAGGAAAGCCGCCCTTGTCGGGCGGCTGTTGTCATACTTTCAGGTAGGCGACGCTGTAGGGCGGGAGTTCGCAGCCGTTGCGGATGTCCCACGCCTTCCCGGTGAGCAGGTCGACGGCCTTGTGTGTCCCGGCGCTGAAGTGCGCGTAGTAGGGCCGCTCGTCGGCGTTGACCGCGACGTAGACCGTCTCGCGGGCCGTCTGGCGGCGGAATACCGTCTGGCGGTTCGTCAAGACCACGTCCTGAAAATCGCCCTGACACAAGGCGTCGCTGTCGCGGTGGGCCTTGGCCAGTACGGCGATATGGTCTGTGAGCTTGTTCCACTCCGGGGCGTCGAAGGCCGGGCGGAGATTGTCGTCACTGCCGCGCTGTTTGGCGCCCGTCGCGCCCCACTCGCTGCCGTAGTACAGGCACGGTATGCCCGGCATGCCGAACAGGAGGCCGTAAATCAGCGGGAGGTGTTCGGGCCTTTGCAGTACGCTGGCGATGCGCCCCACGTCGTGGTTGTCGACGAAGCAGAGCAGGTGCTTGCCCTTGTAGAGCGTCCAGTATTCGGGCCCGAACTGCCGTTTCAGGCTGTGGACGATTTCAAAGAGATTCATGGAGTTGAGCGCGGAGTAGAGGCCCTTGTAGCACTCGTAATTCGTGCAGCTGTGGAGCATGTCGGCGTTGACCCACTGGTTGTAGTCGCCGTGGAGGGTCTCGCCGAGCAGGAAGAAGTCGACGCCGATTTTCTGCGCCTCGCGGCGGAGGCGGCGGAGGAAGTCTTTTTCGAGGCTGTAGGCCACGTCGAGGCGCAGGCCGTCGATACCGAACTCTTTGACCCAGAAGTGTACGCAGTCGAGGAGGTAGTCGGCGACGGCGGGGTTGCGGAGATTGAGCTTGACGAGGGAGTAATGCCCCTCCCAGCCCTCGTACCAGAAGCCGTCGTTATAGGCGGAGTTGCCGTCGAAGTTAATCAGGAACCAGTCGCGGTAGGGGGAATCCCATTTCCGGGCGCGCACGTCGCGGAACGCCCAGAAATTCCGCCCGACGTGGTGGAACACGGCGTCGATAACGACCTTGATTCCGGCGGCGTGGGCCTGCTCGACGAACGCGCGGAAGTCGGCGTTGGTGCCGAGGCGGTTGTCGATACGTCGGTAGTCGCGGGTGTCGTAGCCGTGGGAATCGCTCAGGAAAACCGGGGTCAGGTACAGCGCGTTGACGTTGAGTTTCCGCAAGTGCGGGAGCCAGTCCGACAGCTTCCCGAGACGCGATACGGTATGTTTGTCGGGTTCGTCCTCCGGGGGGGCCGGATTCACGCGCGGCGCGCCGCACAGCCCGATGGGAACTATCTGATAGAATACTGCGTTTTCCGCCCACATGAAACATCTCTGCTTCAAAAAACGTAATCAGTGCATACGTTTTTGCTTTTTCTCGCTTCATCCTGTCCCGTTTCCTGAAAGTTTCCTTTACAGTAGTCCGGTTTGTGTAACAGTCCGCGAGCGTAAATTCCCGACAAGCCATCGGTATATTTACT
>CAMHDB010000088.1 GCA_946183715.1 uncultured Oscillibacter sp. | reverse complement strand
CCCCGGCTTTTTCGTGGAGCAGTTCGGGCGTGACCTCGAAGGCGCGGAGCTCGTCGAACAAGTCCAAGAGCTTTTGCAGGAACGCGGGCTTCCTTGACGGGCGGCGGTAGACCGTCAGGACGGGCGAAAGCTCCGTCATGCAACGCTGCAGCGTAAGGAGTTTTCCCCCGGCGTCAAGGGCGGTCTCCGACGCGCCGCCCGTAATCGAAAGGACGCGGTCGCAGAGGCGGCGGAAGCTCAAAACTTCCGCGTGACGGCTCGCGGCGTCGCCGCAGGCGCGTTGCAAGTCCACCTCCGCCGCGTGGGAAGCGTGCTCCGGGACAAGCAGAATCTGTTCGCCGCCGTCGCCCAAGGCGCGGATAGTTTCCAGAATCCGGGTTGATTTCCCCGTCCGCGCCCGCCCCATCCAGACTGTCAGCATAGTTTCCCTTCTTTCCGTGTTCGTGAGGTGAGTATACAACGCGGCCCGGGTTCTGTCCAGTGACAAAACTTGCAATCGGGCGGCGTATGTGCTACACTGCGCGGGAAAGGAACGGTGAAATTATGTCAGAGATTCGCAAGACGGCAATGGTGACGGTGTGCGGGCGGCCCAACGTGGGGAAATCCAGCCTGACGAACGCGCTGGTAGGGGAGAAAATCGCCATCGTGTCGAACAAGGCCCAGACGACGCGGAACCGCGTCTGCGGGGTACTCGCGCGCGGCGACACGCAGATAGTCCTTCTCGACACCCCCGGACTGCACCGCCCCCGTTCGGCGCTGGGGGAGTATATGGTCAAGGTCGTGCGGGAGAGTTTGGAGGGCGTGGACTGCGCGTTACTGTTGGTGGAACCCATCGCGCACGTAGGCGGGCCGGAGGAAGCGCTGATAGCGCGAATCCGGGAGGAGGGAATCCCGGCGATACTGTGCGTGAACAAAATCGACACCGTGGAGAAGGCGTCGCTGTTGCCCGTTATGGCGGCGTACAACGAGGCTTGGGACGGCTTCAAGGCGATTCTCCCGATATCGGCGCGGACGGGGGAGGGCCTCGACGAACTCTGCGACGAAATCCGGAAGTACGCCGAGGAGGGGCCGCAACTGTTCCCGGACGGGCAGACGAGCGACCAGCCGGAGCGGCAGGTCATGGGCGAACTGTTGCGCGAAAAACTGCTGTTGTGTCTGGACAAGGAAATCCCGCACGGGGTGGCGGTGGAAATCAGCCGCTTTTCGGAGCGGGAGGAATCCGGCATTGTGGACGTGGACGCCGTGATTTACTGCGAGAAGGGCAGTCACAAGGGAATCATCATCGGCAAGCACGGCGACATGCTGAAGAAAGTAAGCTCCCTCGCGCGGCGCGACATGGAAAAGTTCATGGGCACGAAGGTCTACTTGCAGACTTGGGTCAAAGTCAAGGAGAACTGGCGCGACAGCGTCAGTGCGGTGCGGTCGTTCGGCTACCGCGACAGCGACTAACAAACAGGGAGACACGCCGTGTCTCCCCGTTTTGTTTTCGTCAAATGTCCGCGCGGTTTGTTTCGCTGTCTGTAGGCGCGCTGAACGGTTGTTTGGCGCGTTTCGTTATGCGTAGGCGTGCCACCAGCGGAACAGGAAACGCTTCCGGAGGTTCAATTTGCCGTAGAGGCTCTCCGCCGCGCGGCGGCAGAGTTCGCGGGCGAAGCCGTTCGCCTCGTCGGGGATACCCCCGGGGCCATACGCGGCGGCCTCCGCCGTCCGGCACAGCCGCGCCGCGTCCGCCTCCGATATCCCCGGCACCGCCGCCGACAGCCGCGCCGGGAAATCGGCCTCCTGTCCGTCGCAGTCGGTCAACAGTCCGGCGAAGCGCGTCATGGACAGAAGCCGCCCGAACGACACCCGGCAGTCGGCGCGCGCGTACCGCGACAGTTTCCGGCGTCTCCGGTACAGAAACGCCAGTACGACCGGAACCGGCAGGAACAAAGGGAGCGCTTTCAGCGCGTCGAGTACGGTTTTCCGGGCCTTGCGGCTCATGCCCGTAGTCATCGACGCGAAAAGCGACTGTTCCGCGTTGCCGGGAGCGCGCCGCCCGTCCGAAGCCGGGAACGAGAACTTGAGTTCGGCGAGGCGTTGCGCGAGCAAGTCGAGATTCAAGCCGGGGTAGTTCGGCATAATGCTTCCGTCGGCGGCGGGTGTGACTTCCACGGGCGTCCAGCCGTAGCCGGGAAGGAAGATTTCAACCCATGCGTGCGCGGAGAAATCGCTGAGAATCGCAAATTGCGCCCCCTCCGCGAGTTCCATAGGGTCTGCCGGGTAGGAGCTGTCGAGCATGCCTTGGACGCTCAAAAAGTCCTCGGGCCGCGCGATATAGCCCGTGGCGTAGCGGGCCGGGATTCCGTAGAGGCGGTACATGAGCGTCGCCGCCGACGCGAAGTGCTGGCAGTAGCCGAGGCCGTTGTCGAACAGGAAATACTCGACGGTATCGCGGTTGAAGGGCGTCCAGCCGGGCGTCAGGGAATAGGAGGCGCGGCTTTGCAGGGTGTGCAGGATGAACGCCGTGATTTCGTCGGTATCGGTCAGGGGGTTTTCGCGGCAGAGTTTGGCGAGGCGCGGCAGGCGTTCGACGGGCACCCGCGTATAGGGTTCTAGGCAGTGCTGGTAATAATGCGTCTCAATCCACAAGTCGGTCACGGCGCCGGGGGCGTCCCAGTCTATGGAAAGGTCGCTCTGCTCGTAGAAGCTGTACACGGGGCCGTCCATGTAGCGGTTGATGAAGCGGAGGCGTTCGGCGTTCCACACGCTGTAATAGGGCCTGTAGGCGTCGAGGAAGTCGCGGTTGCCGTTCTGCACGGCCAGCCGGATACGTTCCCCGGAACCGGAGTTGCGCCGCCAGTAGAGGCCGTCGAACTGCTTGTAGATGTTGGCTGTAAGCAGTTCCGCCTCTGAGGCCGCGGTTTCCCAGCCCGTCAGCCTGTCCGAGGCCATGTCCCGGAAAATCTGCACTTCCGTCTCAATGCTCCAGTCCCAGCCGCGGTAGCCGTAGTCCCCGCCGGAGAACCCGCGCAGATAGACGGGGGCCGTCGGCCTTCTGTCGGCGGTGAGAATCAGGTGCGTCGTGCCCGTCGGGTACTGGTTGCCCCGGTTGAGATTCCCGCCCGTGACGGGTGTCGCGTCCGAGCCGCTCAGGCGGCTGACGGTACGCCGCAGGAATCCCTCCGCCGCGTAGGCGGGCTGATAGAGCCGTTCGTCATTGCGCAGGGCCAGCGGCACGGCGAGGAGCAGTACGACGGCGAGCGTCAGCGACATGACCGCGCCGGTGAGGGCGGTCAGGCGGGCGCGCGACGGGAGCGCGAAGTCGAACGGACTTTGCCGCATGCCGGAGCCGTTCATGGCCCAGTAGCAGAACTGGAACAGCAACGCCAGAACCGCCGCTTCAATCGAGGGTTGGAGGCCAATCAGCGGCCCGAGAAGGAAGACGGCCAGCGTGATACTGTACGGGATGACATGACTTCCAATCAGCAGTTCACTGCTGAAGAAAAGTAGCACCAGAAAGACGGCGATTAGGGCGGCGGCGAGGTCGAATTGTACGGTATAGCCGTCCTCGTGGGTGAGGAGCAGGAGACGGACGGCCCCCGCAAGCTGTACGGACAGCTCGTCTTGCAGTAGGACGCAGGCGGCGCACCAGAGGGCGGCGCAGAGCATGGAGCAGAGGACGGCCCAGCGCCAGCCAATCCGGGCCACCGACCAGAGGCAGACGCACAGCGACACGGCAAGCAGTATCGTGCGGGGGACGGAGTAGGCAAGGCCGTCGGCGGAGGGCAGGAGCAGGGCGCAGACGCCGGAGAGCAGGAGTAACAAATGCGCGGGGGCGGGCGGCTCGGAGGCCTCCCGGCCCGTATGGACGATGATTCGGGCTTTTCTCGACATAGCGTTTCCTTTCGGACACCAGATAGCGAAAGTTGTGGGCCAAGGCACGGGGCGCCGGATAACGGAGTTACGGCAAAGGCAGTCCGTTTTCTTCCGAGGCATACGGGCAAAGGCATTTCGGGACATCAGATAACGAAGGTTTGTTCGGCAATCTCCCGGAGCGCGTCGGCGGAATCGAATTGCCATACGGTTTCCGCCCCGCGCGTCCAGAGCAGTTTCGTGTCGAACGCGAAATCGGTCAGGCGCGGTTCGGGGGTTCCGTCGGGCGGTTCGGAGAGGTAGAGCCGTAGGAAAAACGCCTGCCTGCTTTGCGCGTCGGACACGTCCCACTGTAAATCTTTCTCGCCGTCGCGCCAGAATACCCGCACGGCGCGGCGGTGCCGGAGAAGTCCGAGGAGTACCGCCGACAGCGCCTCATAGAATACGTCCCAGTGTTCGGGGCGCATGCGCGCGGTGTCCGACAGGTTCAGAGACAGCGTAAAGCGTTCTTCCTTTTCGTCCTCGTAGTCGCGGCTCCAGAGCCGGTCAGTACGCGCGCTGAGTTTCCAGTGAATAGAGCGCGCGGAGTCGCCGGGGCGGTACTCGCGCAGGTCGCGCGCTTCCGGGGAAATGCCGTACAGCGGTACGGGGGCCGTCTCCCGTGCCTGTCCGCCGGACATCGCCGGGAGCGAACGGGCGTGTATGCGCGCTTCCCGCGGCGGCGGCAGAACCGCCAGCAACATTTGTTCCCGCTTCCGGCGCTTCGCCGGGAATAAAAACAGGTAGTCCCAAGTCAGAATCTGCCGGAGTTCGATGGAGAGCGGCCCGGCGTAGGGCGGGCGTACATAAAACGTCACGTCGGTTACGCGCCCGGGCTCCGCGCCGCCGTAGAAACGCTGTGTGCTTCTCCGTCGTTGCGCGCGGTAGCACAGCCCCAGCGTCAGGCGCGGACGCCCTACCGGGAGGCGCCCGTGTACCTCCAAGCGTAGCCGACAGGCGCAGTCACACTCCTTCTCGCCGAACGTCGTCTCCTCCGGGAAAGCGGCGTCCAGCGTGGCGCGGAAGTAGGCCGATATCATGGCCATTATCACGAGCAGGCCCAGCTCCGACAACAGCAGTACCGTCAGCGACAGCGTGCGGAACATCCCCGCCAGATACCACGTCAGCGCGACGAGCAACAGCCAAGTACCCTGTCTTGTCATGAGCGTGCCTCGATGGGCGGCTTGCGGACGCTCCCGGCAATCTGCCGAAGCGTCTCCTCCACGGTGATATGCCGCGCCACGGCGTCGGCGCTGAGCGTCAGCCGGTGCCCCGCGACATACGGGAACTGCCCGAGCACGTCGGAGGGCGTCACGAAGTCGCGGCCCTCGTACCATGCCGCCGCTTTCGCGAGTTTGACAAGCGCAATCGTGGCGCGCGGCCCCGCCCCCCGCGACAGCGACACATGATTCCGCGTCGCCCGGACGAGTTCCGCCAGATAGCGGCAGACTTTCTCGTGCATGTAAACCTCGTGAATGTCGGCCTGAATCGCGGCGAGTTCGTCGCGGGACAAGACAGGCTGTAAACAGTCGACGGGGCGCGTAAGGCCCACGGCCCGCGCCATCGAGATTTCGCTGTCCAAGTCGGGGTAGCCCAGCGACAGCGACACCGTGAAGCGGTCGGCCTCCGATTCCGGAAGCGGCTGGGTGCCCGCGCTCCCGAACGGGTTCTGCGTGGCAATCACCAGAAACGGCGCGGGCAGTTTTCGCGTCACGCCCTCCGCCGTGACCTGTCCCTCCTGCATGGCCTCCAACAGCGCCGACTGCGTTTTCGGCGACGTGCGGTTGAGTTCGTCCGCCAACAGCAAATTGCAGAATAAGATTCCCGGCTGGTAGACAAAGGCCTCCTGTTCCCGGCGGTAAATCGAGAACCCGGTCAAATCCGAGGGGAGCACGTCCGGCGTAAACTGCACACGCCTGTAGTCTAAATCCAGCGTTCTGGAAAAGGCCATAGCCAAAGTCGTCTTGCCCACGCCGGGGATGTCTTCCAGCAGAATGTGTCCGTTGGCCAGAATCGCGAGCAGGACTTCCCGGATTTCCCGTTCCTTGCCGAAAAGTACCCCCCCGACCCGCCGGACGACTTCCGCCGCCCTTTGTGCGTAGTTGTTCATTCCAAGCCTCCCGCGAGATGATTCTCTATTGTACGCTAAAGCGAGCCGTTTGTCTACGACTTTTTCGGGGTTCCGGAGCGCGTTGGACAAAGTGCGTAAATTGCCGCGCAATTTTTCGCGCAGATTCGTCAAAAGGAATAAACGACCGCGCTTGACCCCATGTCCCAAAGTCGATATAATATACGGTATGCTTTGCAAGGACGGCGCGACGCGTCGCCGTCCTGATTACCATCAGGAAAGAGAGGACTGCCATGGGAAAATTAAACCGCCTCAAACCTCTGCTCACGGGCTTGATGGTTCTGCTCCTCTCCGTGACGGCGGCCAGCGCCTTTTCGGATACGCAAGGCCACCCATCGGAAGCGGCTATTAACAAGTGGAGTACCGAGTACGGACTGATTTCCGGTTACGGTGACGGCACGTTCCACCCCAACGATTCTATCACGAAAGGGGCCTTTGCCAGTATCCTCGACCGTATGATGCACTTTCGCGCCAAGTCGCCCGCCTCCACGTTCCGCGATGTCGCCGGAAATCAGTGGGAGGACGCCATTCTCAAACTCCACGCCAACGCGATATACATTGCCGAAAACGGCTACGCCGAACCTTTCGCCCCGGTTACCCGTCAGCAGGCCGTTACCATGATTGCACGCACGTTCGACTTCGCCGCCGATTCGATTCTCCCGCACTATATCGACGACGCCAGTATTGCCGGATACGCACAGGCCCCCGTCTCCGAAATGGCGGAGCGCGGCTATCTGGAAGGCGTCGCGGACAGCTATTTCCGACCCAAAGACCCCATCACCCGCGCCGATGTCGTGCGTATTTTCGATAACATCATAAGCGTCATGGTCATCACACAGACACCGCTTTCGCAGAATGTCACGGGCAATGTACTCGTGAGCAGTCAGGGCGGCGCGACGCTCCGCGACATGTACATCACAGGAGACCTCTATATCGCCCCGGGCGTCATTAGCACGGTGCTTCTCGACAACGTGACCCTCGTCGGGGAGACCCGTAACTTTTCGCGCGCGGCCTCTGTCGAAACCCGCTCCACGTCCGCGCCGCCCGTACTGCCCGAGGAGGAGCCAGAACAGCGGCCCCCCGCGCCGACAGTCCCCGCCGCCCCCGGCAGTACGCCCGATTCCGGCAATACCTCCATGGACGACGGCGAGACGACCGCGAATCCCGTCGTCAGGCCCCCCGCGCCGTCCGATTCCGGGCGTACTTCCATCGACGACGGCGAGACAACCCATGACCCCGGACGTACTTCCGATTCCGGAAAAAGCACCGATTCCGGCGACCCCGGCAATACCCCGGGTTCCGGGCAAACTTCCGATTCCGGCAAAACCGCCGTCGATAACGGCGAAACAACCGCGCCCCGGCCCGTAACCCCCGAGAATCCGGAAAACCAAGTCCCGATTGACACGCCTGCCACGCCCGAGAACCCCGAAAACCAGCTCCCGACGAATACCCCGACGCCCTCCACGCCTGTTACGCCCTACATCCCCACCAACCCCGATTTCGGACTCCCGACCAAGCCCGTCTCACAGTGGACAATCCGGGACGTCTACACCCCCGGG